>CBINJX010000328.1:0-6155 GCA_966251085.1 uncultured Verrucomicrobiales bacterium | reverse complement strand
ATAAACTGGCGCGGGCGAAGACGGACGCGCTGATTGGCTCCCGGCAGCAGATCCTCTGTGAGGGACCATCCAAGAACAACGAGGAGCGGCTCATGGGCCGTACGCCGCAGAACAAGATTGTTGTCTTCGAAGGCGACCCGGCACGTCATACGGGACAAATCTTCGATGTTCTCATTCAGCGGTCCACCGGATTCACGCTCTATGGCGACCCGGCAGTAATCGGGTGAGTCACAAGCTGCCGAACAGCGAGGCTGAAAGATGCATACGGAACGCCGCGCTATCCGGGTGATCGCAGCGGTAGAGGCGGCCAAGGGATTGGTCGTGACGTTTGCGGGGGTGGGCGCTTTCGCCCTTATCCACCATGACGTTCAGGCGATTGCTGAGATACTGGTGCGGCATTCTCATTTGAATCCGGCCAGTCTCTATCCTCGGATCTTTGTGGATACCGCAGGCAGGTTACACGATCCTGAGTTGCGGATGTTTGCCGCTGGCGCATTGGCTTACGCATTTGTTCGCTTTGTGGAAGCGTATGGCCTGTGGCGGGATCGAGTTTGGGCGGAGTGGTTTGCAGCCGCGTCGGGAGGAATTTATCTGCCGCTCGAGATTTACGAGCTGTTTCGCAGGTTCACCTGGCTAAAGGTCGCCGTTCTCCTGATCAATGCAGTGGTTGTGTGCTACATGATCAGGATTCTCATGCTGCGTAGAAGGAGCGATTAACCTCGCGCATCCCGGTTGCGGCCATTTATCCCGAGTGAGGATGAAGAATGCGCTTGAGGAGCCCGGTGTCGAGGTGGGTAACAAGCGGGGGGGCCGGACGCAGAGCCTCCAGCCATTTACCGTCGCAAGAGAGCATCACCGCTGAAAGATTTGCGATTAGCAGCGCTCTAAGTTTAAGCATGCTGCTTCATGTTGAAACTCTTCCTGTCCCTGATCGCAGTAAGCCTCTTTCTCGGCCTTAGCGCCTGCACTACCGCCCGCGGGCATAATCATGGCGCAAGTGCCTGTTGCTCGGCCAGCACGGGGAGTGGCAGCAGCAGCACGACCGAGGCCTGCTGTCACTAATCGAGAATTTCACTCGTATCGGAGCCGGGGAGAGATCTCCGGCTCTGCATAGCCTCGAAGCGGATCGTTTGGAGTGGATTGTTAAAAAGGGGGAGGGCGTGGATTGCTGTTGGTCGATGATTGCCCACCCAAATACTCAAGGCGTGAATCACTTGCGCCTTTTCCCTTGTACGAGTGGAGGGTTGCGCTTTCTCTTGCCGCCCTTGCCATGATCTACTCGATTTCTTTGGGCACCGCGATGCTGCTGACCGGCTTGCTGCTAACCCTGCTTCACGGGTGGGCGCTATTGAAGCCCGACAACGCCCGGACTTGGCTGCGTTCCTTTCCCCGTTCGCGTGAATTTGGCGTCGGCATGCTCGCCGTCGCAGCCGTCTGGTCGTGGTTCCTGATCTACAACATCGACCTTGGAGAGTTCACGAACTGGCGCCCCCGACTGCTGATCTTGGTCCCGATCGCGTTTTTCCTCACGGTAAAATATGTGGAGGAATTTCTAGCAGTGAGGGCGCTCGGTATGGTTGCACTGCTCGCTGCGGAACCTCTGTTGGAAGCGGCTTGGATGCGACCGGAAACATCACGCCTCGTTCTCGTTGTCCTCGCTTATGTGTGGGTCGTCCTCGGCATGTTCTGGATCGGTATGCCTTACCTCCTCCGAGACCAGATCGCGTGGGTCACAAAAACAGAAGGCCGCTGGCGGGCAGCGGCCTTCATGGGACTGATCTATGGTGTATTGCTGCTTATCCTGCCCCTGACACTACATCGCTCAGCTTGAAGATTGGAAGAAAGAGCGCCACGACGATGCCGCCGATGATCACACCGAGGAACACGATGAGCATCGGCTCTAGTAGCGATGTGAGCGCATCCAGGGTGGCCTCGATCTCCTCGTCCCAGAAATCCGCCATCTTATCGAGCATCTCATCGATTTTGCCGGTCGACTCGCCTGCGCTCACCATACGAATGAGCATGGGCGGAAAGATTGCCTGACGTGAGAGTGCCGCGGCAAGGTGATCGCCTTTTTCAACGTCGAGAGCGACATTCTTGATCGCCGCTTCAACTACATAGTTGCCTGAGGTGTCACCAACGATCTCCATTACCTCCAAAATCGGAACACCGGATCGGATGAGCTGAGCAAAAGTCCGCGCAAACCGGGTCATTGCGATCTTGTGGGTCAGAGGACCGAACACTGGGAACTTCAATTTAATCTTGTCCCAGTTTTGCCGTCCGCTCTCCGTTCTAGTCCATGCACGGAAAGAGAAGATAAGGATACCCAATGTGCCGAACATGATCCACCAGTAGGACTGCATGAACTCGCTGATATCGAGCAGCAGTTGGGTGGGACCAGGGAGTTTGGCGCCGAAATCCGCGAAAATTTCACCGAAAATCGGAACGACTTTCAGAAGCAGGAAGGTCGTAATGAGGACCGCGATACTGATAACCGCGACCGGGTAAGTCATCGCGGATTTCACCTTCTTGCGGAGACGGGCGGCGGCTTCGAGGAAGCCTGCCAGACGATCGAGAATCTCGGCAAGGAGACCGCCGGATTCGCCCGCTTTCACCATGCTGGTGTAGAGGCGCGTAAAGATTCTTGGGTGCTTGGAGATCGCCTCGTAAAAGGACTCACCCTGTTGCACGAGTGCGGAGACTTCACCGACGACTTGCCGAAGACCCGCCTGTTTCCGGGGATCGCATTGTTCGAAAAGAGCCGTCAGAGCGGAAACGAGCGGCAATCCGGCATCAACCATCGTTGCAAGCTGCCGGGTAAAGAGGACCAGGTCGGTCTCCTTCACGCGGCCGCTGCCCGGCTTGGATCGTGAGACAGACTTCTGCTGAATCGAGAGCACCATCAGGCCTCGGGCCATCAGGGTGTTGATTGCGTTATCCTCATTAAGTGCTTCCTGCACGCCGGAGATCATCTTCCCGGCTGAGTCACGCGCTTGATACGCGAAGGTGTACATAATCAGCGCTAGAGCAGGGGGGATGCCAGTGCTCCTGGTGATAGACGTATTACAGGGTGTTGTCGCAAACTTGCGACGCTTGGACCCGCCAGACGGGCGTAAGCGCATCTTGGGCAGCGTTTCCCGTGCTTGATGATACCTCTCTCGGGTGCCTCGGTTGCACTCGTGAGAAAATTGAGAGCGCTCCTTCGCTCGTCACCAAGGCCGTCTAAATGCAGAGAAGAGAATTTACCCCTCTGAAAGTTGATACTCGATGGGATAGAGTTTCGAGTCGGCCGATTGATGCGAGTTGCATGCGCGCAGCCGAGAGTGAGTACTTTATTACCCTCGTGTCGTCTCTACGCGCATGCTCGATAGTGCTCACGCCCGAGCCACGGCTGAATCTCGACCGTTTCCGAGCGGGAATCAATCCAACCCGCTTCTTTTCCTCCCCTAGTCTCTCAGGGAGTTGTGATCGTGTAGTAGAGGTATGCTACGGCAACCGCCAACAGGAAGAGGAGAATGAAAAACGTATTCCGTCCGCGGTTCCGCTCCGCCCGTAGCCGCCTCTGTTTTCCTGGAGTTCCGGCACTCAGCTCATAACGACGGTCAGGCAGGGCCGCGCGGGAACCATAACGATGTTCCGTGCGTGCAGCGCGGGTGATGAACTGTTCGCGGCGTGCGCGCTCACGTTCTTTGGCTAGCTTGGGCGCCTCCTCGATCAGCTTCTGGTATTTCTCCATCTGCGCTCGCAGCTTCGCCTCCTGCTCTTGGATCGCACGCTGTCTCGCATCCAGCGGAGTATCAGCAGGGGTGAAATTGTTGCTCGTCGTCCGTTTACGAGGCATGAGTGGGCGTTAGTTTGTCAGCAGAGAGACAATGAGGAAAATGAGGACCACACCGACCGCAAACAGCGGCAGCGTGAAAGCGAATCCCGCTTTTAGCCAATAAAGGAAATCCTTCTCCTGAACGGGGGCATAGTCGAGTTGGTATCCCGCGCTCATGGCAACTGGGTCACCGCCGTGATCGTTGTCGGATTCAGGGCTGATCTTCGGCAGTGATTTTGCATATTCCGCGCGAGCATCGTCCACGGCGCTCAGGGCCTTGGTCAGTTCCCGGTTGATATCCATTCCCTCCCAAGCCTTCGGATTCAGAGACTCGAGGTACTGCATGTGTCCCGCGAAGGTTTCGTGGATGTTATGCAGCAGCTCTACCCGCTTTTGCGCCTCATAGCTCTCGCGCTCGAGAACTACGATGGCACGGGTGAACTTCTCGATCATCTCGGTCTTACCGTTATGGAGCTGTTCCTGGCGGCGGCTGAGTTCCTCGAGTTCCCGTTTCTGCCGCTCGATCATGTCCTGCTGCCGCTTCAGGGCGAGCAGTTGCTCCTGGGCTTTTTGTACCTGGGAATCCAGGTGCTCCGTAGAGTTTTCATCCTCGGGCATGTCGAGGAATTCCTGATCGTGACGGGAGCGTTCGTGCATGGGAGAGAAGCGTGGCAGAGTCTAGATACGAGTGGTCAGAATTCCAGCCTTTTCACTCGCTTCCAAGCGGTTGCGAGAGGGAAGAAGGGTACGCAAAAGCTTAGCATCAGAGCGATCGCATACATCAGGAAATCCGGAATCAGAAAGTTGATCTTGGTTACGCGGCGAATGTCTGGCATCGCCACGAGTCCGACAAAAAGGGTGATGTAGATGAAGCTGACGACAAGGCACAGCGTTCCGCCAAAGCCGGACACTACCTTCGAGGGATTATCCTCCTTGAGGTTAGGGAAAATCGCCCCCAACCCCACAGCAAGCCCCGAGAGTGCGGCGCTCATCACGGCTATCGCCCCGGCAAAGAAAAATACTTTCGTCGACGGCAGCCCTAGCATGAGGCTCGAGACGACCATGAGAGTCGCGGTTATCGACAGGGCGACAAAGCAGCTGAGAAAGAATTTGTGAAGCAGCACCCGGTGAAGACCGATCGGGGCGAGTCCAATGATCCAGAGACGTCTTCCCTCCAGGCTGAATTGCGGGAATACGAAGCGCGTAGTCAGCGTGGAAAGAGTGAGCGCCGAGGCGGCCAGATTGAGATATGAAATCATCATTTCCCAAAATGGATTGTGAAAGTTGAACGCCACGTTCCGAAGGTTCACCACGTAGATACACAGAAGCCCGAAGAAGATCATGAATTGGATCCACTGTGCGGGGTCTCTCCAGAAAAGCCTGACATCCTTCAGCGTAAGCGCGGCACCAGAGCGAGAGATGGGACGGAGGAGGTCCAGGCTCCTTTCCAACAGCGATCGGCGGTACCCGCGGGTTCGCTTCGCTTCTGACTCCCGCTGAAATCGCTCCGCGCGTGAGGAGAGGGAGGCTACCCAACTGTCGTAATAACAGCGGCCAACCCACTCAAAGCCGATCAGCAGGGCCATCAATGCATTACTCAGGAGCAGGAGGAAGAAGAACATGCCCTGGCGTGAAAGCCCTTCGCTCCAAGCCAGGACCGATTGCGCGAGCCATGCACTCGGCAGGTAAGGATTCACGCTGATTCGTGTATGCCGGAGGAGTTGATCAAACGTCAGTACATCCTGCGTACTCGCCGCTTCCGCCTCGCTGACCGGCTTAATGCCAAAGACCAGTAGTGCGACGACTGCAACCGCCAGGCCGATGGTCAGCCTCTTCATCCACGGTTTGGCGAGTACTCGAACAAGGAAAACAATCGCAGAGGAGCCGAAAACCGCCGGAATTACGACAAACGGCAGGTACACCAATGCGATCTGCAGGTAAAACGCCGCGGACACCCCGTGTACGTGTCCATATGCGATCATCATCGGCGCGCTCAGAAAAACCAGCGCCCAGCTCGACACCACAAGTGCCTCGAGAAACTTCCACCGGTACACATTCCGGTGCGGGATGGGCAAAGAGAGAAGCCACATTGTCTCCCGGTTACGGAACAGCGTTGAATAGCCGATGATCAGATTTGAGAACATCAGCATCACGAAAAAGAACGCGAAGACGAGGAACAGGATGCGCTGCGAGAGCAGACCACCGACCAGCGGAAAGTGGTACAGGTGTTTCAGCCCCAGGTGAAAAAGCCAGTAGCCGACCCCTACGTAACTGAGCACCAGCCCCACCAGAACTACAAGCAACCCACCGGCGGCCCCCTCACCCCCAAGCGCCG
>CBINJX010000327.1:0-6156 GCA_966251085.1 uncultured Verrucomicrobiales bacterium | reverse complement strand
GCAGACCGTATCCCCATTCCAGTTAAAGGAACCGATAAAGGCCACACCACCCCCATTGAAAGAGGGAGTGATCACCACGTGTTGGCGGCGGCCCTGCGGCGCATTGTCGAAAACCTTCCGGTCAGTAGTGACGTTGATATTGAAAGGTTGAAAATCTTCAGCCACGCGCTGCCACACTTCCTTGATCTGGTCGTTATTCGCACCTGAAGGCGCGGCTGTCGTCGGCGAGTCCCATCCCGCGAACGGCCCCGGCTCGCCATCGAAGTCAAGATACACGACCGCCGTTGCACCGGGGAGACTCTGGAGCGGGATTACGCCATTCTGATCGGCGGGAATCGGAATATTCGTCGGATGTGTCTGCGGTGCATTCGCTGTTTCAGCGGCAGCTGCGCCATCCGGTGGGAGCTTTTCCATCCCCCTGCAGATCACCTCATTCACCGGATGCTGGACGAGCATCGGCGCACCGTTTGGCCCGGTGGGATCGACGCGAAATGCGATATCCCCTTTTTTGAAGTGAACTACGCCGACGATCGCTCCTGCTTTTCCAGGGACCGTCTGTCGCTGGAAAAAATAGAAGCCCTCCTGCGGCTGCGTGAGTTTTCCCTGTACCAGTAGCACGCCTTTGTCGTCATGCCGGATCAGATCCACCGCACCGGCGGCAGCCCTGCCATCGGGCAGTTGGAACCTGGCGTTCTTCCCCGAAGCATCGACGATTGTATCCAGGAAGTTCAGCGGGATGGGCATCGCCGGTGGCGGATTCACACCTGCAGGCTGCTGTCTGGCCGGCGGGGATGCAGTTCTGCCGGCGCCGCGGGCAAAGTCCTCAGGCCCCGGCATTCCCGCCGTCGCACCCGCAGGTTCCTGCTGTGGGGAAGTTTGCGCCCCTGCGCCAGTAGAGGTCGGAGCTGACTGCTTGGCTTCCGACTTCTCCGTGGCTTCCTGGACCTCGCGAGCGGGAGACTGTCCTTTGAGAAAGACGCCAACCCCGCAAATCAACGAGACGGCAATCGCAACGATCAGGACGACATACTTTCTTGCCGTCTGGGGACGACGCTGCCGGGAAGAAGATTCAGGAGGGAGATTCACTGGTGGGAGATAGGTGACCCTACTCTGGAATATCCGGGGCGCCACCCAGCGTTACAACAGCGCCAAAATGCGAGCATCGCATAAAGATGTGAGTAGAGAGGACTTGAATCCCCCCTTCTTTTCTTTGGGACATTCGCAGCAATCAGCTATTTTCCGCGATGATTCACCCCCAGCATTTCCGTCAACTGCTCGCCATTGTGGCGAGTATTCTGTTGCCGGTCGTGGCGGCGTCCGGAGCCCGTGTTCAACTCAAGTCGGTGGAAGCCAGCTTTGCCGAACATCCGGAAGAGCTTGCACAGGTAATCGACGGAAAGGACACGGGCCGAGGGGGATGGTCGGTCTTTCCCAAAACTACGGAGCCCCAGGCCTTCATCGTCAAAGCGACTCAGCCACTGCATGCGCTCTCGTACAATGTTACTCTCTGCTTCCTATCTGGGTACCCCGGACGTTACTGCGGCCGGTTCGCCCTATCCTACACGACGGACCCGAAACCTTCGCTGAAGAGTAAGTGGGAGCGGTTCGTTCCCGAAGGCTTCACTGCCACCGGAACCACCCTGGAACTGGAATCGGACGGGGTCCTGGTCTCCGGGAAATCGGACAGCATGATCGGCGACGCCGTCTTTCTCGTCCGCGTGCGCTCTCCCCGCCAGGCAGTAACTGGCTTCCGGTTGGATGTGTTCCCGTTCCTCATTCCAAAATATTCCGAGCCCGGTTTGTCGTGGAGTGAATACCGCGATTTCCGCCTGACGGAGTTTCGGATCGAAAGCGTGCAAACCGCGACGACAAACGTTGCCCTCAATGCGCCGGTAAAGGCTTCGCACCCGCTGTGGGCGGGGATGTCGGCCTCCGTACTTACCGATGGTCTCCCGGGCAGCTTCAACCATCCGGCTCGAGCAGATCTCGGCCGCGACTTCTTCTTCGAGATTGATCTCGGTGAAGTCCGGGAGATCGACCATCTCGCCTTGAGAGGCCGTGCCGATGGTTATGCCACGGATCGGATGTCCCGGGTCCTCGTCGAGCTTTACACATACTCGCCAGACTCCGAAGCCGCTCCCAATTGGAGAATCATGAGCCGTCCGGACGGTTCGCAGCACGGTGCCGGAGAAATCGACATCCTGCGGCCTGCGGATGGCGAGGGGGTTCCGAAAGGTCGATACCTGCGCATCTCAAGCGACAGCTCTGTCGCTCTTTCTCCCCAGATCGCCGAAGTCGAAGCTTACGAGACTCTCACTCCGCATCCTGTCTCAATCAAAGCAGACGGACATCCCCTTTCCTTCGGAGAGTCGCTACGGGTGCCGCCTGGCACCAGTGTGCTCAGTGTCGCACTCACCGTCCCCGGCGTAGGTCTGCCGGAGAGACTGCCAATCCGCTGGCGTTTGCGGGGGCTGCATGACGACTGGCAGGTGACACGCGATGCGATCGCCGAGATCTCTCACCCGCCAGCAGGAAATTACACTTTTGAGGCACAGGTCAGGCACACGGATGGCGAATGGGACAGCAGTCTTCTGAGTTTCCCCACCACGGTAACCGCCGTATTCTGGCAAACCCCTGTATTTTACGGCTGTGTTGGCGCGGTACTCTTTCTGGCGCTCGCGCTCGCAATCCGAGCGGCAGTCCGCCGACGGGAGGAACGCCGGATGGCAGCGCTACGGCTCCGGACCGCTCTGGCCGAGGAACGAAGCCGCATCGCACGGGATATGCACGATGAGGTAGGCGCGCGCCTTTCTCAACTCGCGCTGATGCAGGACCTGATTCTCCGCCAATATTCAATGCCGGCAGAGGCGCAGCAGAACCTCCGCCACCTTGCACAGAACACGCGTCACGCTGTCGATGCGCTGGATCAAGTGGTGTGGGCCGTGAACCCGCTGCACGACACCCTGGCAGGAGTGGCAGAGTATCTCTCCCATACCGCCAGCAGTTACCTCTCTCCACTGAATATATCCTGCCGGCTGGATATGCCGTTCGACTGGCCGGAAGTCGAAGTCCGGGCTCACGTCCGGCATCAGCTGGTGCTCGCCTTCCGCGAAGCGCTGCAGAACGTCGCAAAGCATTCCGGCGCCGAGTCGGTCACCCTCACCATGCGTTATGATGCCCCCGAGCTGTTTGTCCGCCTCTCGGATGACGGCTGCGGTCTGCCGGAAAACTTCACAGGCGAAGGCAAGGACGGCCTCAATAACATGCGCGCACGCCTCACGAATATCGGCGGAGTCTGCGAGTTCCGCAACCTTCCCGAAGGAGGCACGGAGGTCTGCATGCGCGCGCCACTCACCCCCAAGCACCAACACTCTCATGCCGATACGCACAGCCTTAATTGAAGATGCCCGCCAGTTTGCTGAAGCCCTTGCCAACTACATCGCCGTCAGCGACTCCGGGGTGGAATGCTCAGGCGTTTACCCAAGTGCAGAGGAGGCTCTGAAACGGCTTCCAAAGAATCCGCCGGATGTCGCACTGGTTGATATCAACCTTCCCGGAATGAGCGGCATCGAACTGGTAGCCCGGCTGAAGGAAATCTGCCCTTCAGTGCTTTGCCTCATCCTGACGACCTATGAGGACAGCATCCCGATCTTCAACGCCCTGAAAGCAGGCGCCTGCGGTTACCTCCTGAAGCGCGCGCCCGCCGAGGAGATCGTCAGCGCGATCGTCCAGGCGCACGCGGGCGGGTCCCCCATGTCACCGCAGATTGCACGTCAGGTCGTCAGCTTCTTCCACCGTCAGCCCCAGGCAACGGGAATGGAGGCTTTGAGTGATCGCGAACGCGAGGTGCTGCAACTGCTGGCGGAGGGCTCGATGTACAAGGAGATCGCCACCCGGCTGAGCATCAGCATCGACACGGTGCGAACCCATGTGCGGAAGATTTACGAGAAGCTGCACGTCCACTCACGGACAGAGGCGGTGCTGAAGTATCTGAGCACGCAGAGGTAGAAGGAGAGAAAGTGATCAGCCCCGGCATGACGCACTCCATCTGCCCCCCGTGAAAGCCCTCGGATCTATCGTGATCCCTTGTGCATTTCCGGAAACAGATCGGCGGTTTATAGAACGAGAGGCGCTGTTTATAGAAACAGACCGGCTGTTTCTATAAACCGCCAGAGGTGTACTGGTGATTTTTGGACTTCCAGAGCCTTTGTTCCTCCTCGCAGCATCAGAAAAGCGGTCCCGAAATGGGAGGTACAAGGACGCGAGAAAAGCCTTCACGGCCCACTGATGGCGCACCATCTCGCTCTCTCTTTCAACGCGTTGACGTGTCGCACTCGTCGGGGAGTCGCTCAAGTTTCACCAATCCAACGTTAGGGAAAAACGAATCACATCTTCGTGCGATAGCGACATCAGGAAGCTTGAGGAATGGTCCCCGACCTCTTTCAAGCTATGAGAAATCCCGCCCACCGCACATTCCGCAAGAGTTCTCAGCTCCCCACCATTCTCGGCGCCTCGGCCGCGGCACTCATTGTTGCAGTGCAAGCATCGGCAGCAACTTTCACTTACACACCGGCGGCGAATAGCAACGATTTCTGGTCTGCCGGCACCAACTGGTCGGCTGCTCCCATCAGTGGCATCGATACACAGCTGACGTTTGTCGGAGACAATGCGACGGTGTTGCCGGATGGGCTCACAAACACGAGCACCAACGACATCGGTCAGTTCGAGCTGAACATTCTGGACCTGCAGGGAACTGGTCCGGCATCTGGTGCGGCGACGATTTCGATCAATGGCGATTCTCTCTCGAATGGTCTGACACTGAGCACCAACGGCAGCACGACGCCCGTGGTGAATCTCAATGCGTTGGCAGGTACAGGGGGGCTGACCTACAACGTCAATCCTACGCTCACTCTCGGCGCCAATACGCTTTTCACCGGAGCTGGCACTGCGGCGTTCAATTTCAACGGCGGCATCATGGGTGCGGACTTCACGATGTCAAAGACCGGCGCGAGCACCCTCACTCTGGGCGGCAACTCCATGGTGGGAAGCTTGAATGTGGGGCTGAATGCTACGGGTGGAACCGTGAAAGTCGGCTCGGGAGGAACGCTTCAGGTTGGCACAGGGTCCGGCAGTCTTTCGGTTGGCGTAACGACTACCAGTACAGCAGCAACCGGTACGCTCGATGTTTCCGAAGCTGATTCGTTCTTCGTCAATGTAGAGACGGTCAAAGTGGGTTCGGCGGCAAATAATGGTGTCACCGGCACAGGAACGCTGAATCTTGGAATCTTCAACGATATCAGCGCCACCACATCGGTCGTGATCGGTGAAAGTAACGGCGCGTACAATTCAGGCGACTCCATTGTCACGGCCGCAGCGGACGGCATGACAACCATGCGCACTCCGATCTTCACGATCGGTGGCAACAAGAGCGCAGGAAAATTCACTCTGGAGGCAGGCGCGAGCCTGTATGTCTCAGGAATCGCTGGCACAAACAACGGACGTACCGCGATGAGTGTCGGCACTTCCACACACGGGGGAGGCAGTGGTCCGTGGTCGGGAACAGCGGATTTCTCCGAAGGCATTTTCAGCGGTTCACTGAGCAGCCTCGTGATTGGCAGCCGGACTATCACCAGTTCCAAGGTTGTCGAGATTGGGACGATGACTTTGAGCGACAGCGAGTTCAATCATCTCGACATCAACGGCACGAGCCAGACTTACGGGGGCGTGGTCGCCATTGGAAGAGCACCGGGAGCCACAGGCGAAAGCGGATCCGCGACGGGCACGCTGACCATCGGCAATCTCGATTCCACCAGCCAGATCGTTTCGACCAACAACGGAACGGGAATCCTGCTTGGAGTTAGCAACGGCACGATCGCTGGAACCGGCACGTTGAACCTAGACGGCGGCACACTCGGAATCACGACAACCGGCTCGGCTATTGCTGGTGGCAACGGCGTCAGCACCGTCAACTTCAATGGCACGATCCTGCGTGCAGGCGCCTCCAGCGGGAACTGGATCACCGGACTGACAACCGCAAACATCGGGACTGGTGGCGCGAAGTTCGACACCAACGGCTTCAATATCACCATCCCTCAAAGCTTCACAGGAGAGGGAGGACTCACGAAGTACGGCACCGGTCAGTTGACGCTCACCAGC
>CBINJX010000326.1:0-6175 GCA_966251085.1 uncultured Verrucomicrobiales bacterium | reverse complement strand
GTCGAAGATGCGGTCGCGCAACGCAAGCTGTGGGGCGAGTTGCTGGACTCGGTGTACCTCTTCAATAAATACGGCACACCGATCTCCTACGACGTCTGGACCCATCTGCGCGGACTGCTCGATTTCGTCTGTGACAACTGGCAACGCCCGGATGAAGGGATCTGGGAAACGCGCGGTGGCCGGAAGCATTTCGTCTATTCCAAGCTGATGTGCTGGGTGGCGCTGGACCGCGGACTGCGACTCGCCGAGAAACGTTCCTTTCCCGCGCCTAGGGCTCGATGGCTCGCCGTGCGCGATCAGATCTATGAGGAGCTGATGACGCGAGGCTGGAGCGCGGAGCGTCGCGCCTTCGTGCAGCACTACGACTGCACCACCCTTGATGCCTCGACGCTGATCATGCCGCTGGTCTTCTTCCTTTCGCCGAGTGACCCGCGCATGATCAGCACGCTGGATGAGATCCTCCGGGCGCCCCGAAACGGCGGTCTTGTTTCAGACGGCCTTGTGTTCCGCTATAATACAGAGGAGAGCGCCGATGGACTGCCGGGCGGAGAAGGGACTTTCTCCATGTGCACCTTCTGGCTGGTGGAAGCGCTCACCCGTGCGGGACGCTCCGATCCAAAGCGCCTGGAGCAGGCGCGTCTGCTGTTCGAGCGAATGATTGGCTATGCAAATCACGTCGGTCTCTATGCGGAGCAGACCGGTCCCAGCGGAGAAGCGCTCGGAAATTTCCCGCAAGCATTCACTCATCTCGCCCTGATCAGCTCAGCGTTTAACCTCGATCGTGCGTTGGATGGCAGAGCATAGGTTCGGAGTTCCATTTCACTGAAAGTGAATGGTTGTGAGCTTCCAAGGAGCGGCGACACTCCTGTCGCCGTGCACGTTGACTGCACGAGTGTACGTACCCCTTCTCAAAGGCTTCTCTTACTGTCCTGAATAAAAAGCTGCCATGCTGCAGGTCGGATGGGAGTGCCTCGCTGAATTCGGCACTATCAGCGAGATGAGTGTCGCCATTCCTTGGGTACCCACTCCTCGATCACGCTCCTTTGGATCACACAAACGGAGAGCGCCATAAAACCTCACCCGAGAATCTCCTGCAACCGCTCCCTCAGCGCGGTAAAGTGAAACGGTTTCTGCAGGAACGTGCCGGCCTGCTGTGCCGGGAACCGGCGCGCCACCTCGAGTTCCGTATAGCCACTGATCAGGAGCACCGGAGTATGAGGTGTGATCTTCCGGATGGCATGGTACGTCTCCTCGCCATCGAGTTGCGGCATCATCAGATCCAGGATGATCAGTCGCACCTCGCCAAATGGAATTGCAGAGAGTTGCTCCAGTCCCGCAGCTCCGTCAGAGGCTGTCACTACCTTGAAATTAAGCGCTTTGAGCATGCGGCACACCGTTGCCCTCACACTCTCCTCGTCCTCGATCAGCAGCACCGTTCCATAGCCTTTCCATTCCGGCTGCTGCGCGGAGTGATCGACAGCCGCCCGGGCGACACTCCGTCCACAGGCAGGGAAATAGACCCGGAACGTCGTGCCGCATCCGGGAATGCTCGTAACGTGGAGAGCCCCCTGATGGCTGCGCAGGATCCCCGTGGCGGCGGCGAGCCCGAGTCCCCGGCCTGTGAATTTCGTGGTGAAGAACGGATCGAAGATGCGGGCGAGCACCTCGGGCTCCATCCCCATCCCGGTATCTCTGACCTCGAGACAGACAAATTCTCCGGGCTCACCCGCGGCGAGCTGGCACTCCCGGAGATCTTCCTCCGTGAGCCGCTTTTCACAGGTCCGCACGTTGATATATCCGATGTTGTCTTCGATCGCTTCCGAGGCGTTGATGATCAGGTTCATTACCACCTGACGGACCTGCGTCGCATCCGCCCGGATGAGCGGCAGGTCGGGCGCCAGGGCGAAGCGCAGCGTCGCCTTTTTGCTGATCGATACCCGAAGCAGCTCGATCGTGTCGGAGAGGAGCAGATTCAGGTCGAGTTCCTGCACGAAGAAGCGCCCTTTACCCGAGTATGCGAGCATCTGGTTGCACAGATCGGCCGCCCGTAGCGCGGCGACTTCGATATGAGCGAGTGAATCCGCCAGTACCTCGCCACGGGCTCCGGCGCTGGCTGCAAGCGAGGCGTGCCCCAGGATCGTTGTCAGCAGGTTGTTGAAATCATGGGCGATCCCGCCGGCGAGGACACCGAGGCTCTCCAGCTTCTGCGCCTCCTGCAGCTTGCGCTCAATCGCAGCGCGCTCTGCTTCGGCCTGCACCCGCTCCGTGATGTCCTCCACGAGGGAAAGAACGGCCACGACTCCGCCGTTCGCATCGCGAAGTACCGAGTTGTGCCAGTCGCAATGCACCGTCGCCCCAGACTTGGTCAGGTTGCGATTGGTGCAACTATTGCGGTCATCCTTACCAGAGATCAGCCGCGAGACGATCTGTCCGACCCGTTCCGAGTCTTCCGGATGGACGAAAGGCCAGCTCTCGAGCAGTTTCCCGGTCACCTCCGCGGCTTCCCAGCCAAAGATCTGTGATGCCCGGCCTCCCCACTGCCGCACTGCTTTGTCAGGCGTCCACTCGATTACAGCAAGCGGCGAGTTCTGGATCAGTTCAAACAAGCGCCGCCGTGTTGCATCCAGCTCATCGGCAGCCTGCTTGAAAGAGGTGATCTCGCGGCAGATTCCCACCAGCCCTGTCACCGTGCCCTCCGCGTCACGGATCGGGTACTTCGAGGTCAGCAGCCACCCGAGTGAGCCGTCAGCTCGCTGGTACGGCTCCTCGCGATTGATTAGAGGCTGTTTGGTTCTCAGGACCCATTCATCATCCGCCGCATACCGGGCTGCGAATTCCTTCGGGATCGGCAGTTCCCAGACGGTTTTTCCCAGGACCGATTGGCTGTCCGAGGTGTCGAGACCGAATTTCCTGATATTCGCCGCATTCTGGAGGTTCTGCCGCCCATCGAGATCCTTGAAAAAGACTGGATCGGGGATCAGGTCGATCACCTCGCGCAGCAGCCGTCTTTCTTCGAAAAGTTTTCCCTCGGCCCGTTTACGCTCGGCGATGTCGCGATTGATCCCGACCGTCGCCCGGATCTGCCCGTCTGAATCCCGCAGCGGTACCGTCGTCGTTTCGCAGACCCCGGTGCTGCCATCCTTGCGGATAAAGGTGATCTCACCCGTCCAGTGCCCCTGGCGGATTGCTGCCGCGTTGATGCTGTCGGTGAGGATCGGGGCATCTTCCGACCGGTGCAGGATCGCCGGGGTTTTGCCTAGCACTTCATCTCGGCTCCAGCCGAACATCCTCTCCGCGCCAGCGCTCCAGTCGAGGATCACCCCCTGCGGATCGGTAAGGATGACGCCGTCTTCCAGACCATCGAATACCAGCGAGCGCTGGTGCAGGGTGGGAAGTGCAGCCAGCGAGATCGGCGTCGCGGTATCCTTGGAGTTAGGGTAAGGCGGGACCATGGGAACGGATGAGCAGAGCGCCATATGTGCCGGAGCGCTGGGATTCGATACTTTTGTTTCAGAAACGTGGCTGCTTAAAACGTTTCTTCCCTAGGATTTGCTATGCCCGGGGGGGCTATCATCTCCCGCGCATCTTCTGGCGCAACCGCCGGGGGAAAATTCCTCCAGGCGCTCCGGCGCGATCACGGTGATCCTGCCGCGCCGGGTCGCGACGATCCCGTCCCGGCTGAGCCGGCGTGTGAAGCGGATCGCAGTCTCCACCGTCGTCCCTGCCAGCTCCGCCAATGTTTGCCGGCTATGCGGGATATCCGGGCCGAATTTGCCGTGAAGATAAAGCAGCGCCCAGCTCAGCCGCCTGGGCACTTCCTCCAGCGCAAGCCCCCGCATCTCCTGCGCATGGCACAGCCGCCGGCACATGTCCGCCAGGATCGCTTTTTGGAACCGGGGTGCCTCATCAAGGAGCCGGTGCATGACCGCTACTGGCAGCAGAAGCGCCACCGTCTCATCCAGCGCGACTGCCGTGGTCGGGTAGGTCGGATGCTCCGCGTAATACACCGCCCCGAAAAGTTCCTGGGCCACCACGAGTTCGATCATCAGCTCCTGTCCCTTGTGGGTGATCTTCACCAACTTCACCTGACCCCGCACCACCACCCACACGTGATCTGCGGGTTCGTTCTCATGATACAGCACCTCGCCTTTCTGGAATTGGCGGAGGTGTGCCTCAGCGGCAAGTGCCTCCTGCTTCTCCTCAGGCAAAAGGGCGAAGAAGCGGTTCGCGGCGATTGCGGGCAGGGAACCGCTGGGCATAGGTGAAGTCACAAGGTGGAGAAAGCTGGCATCCAAGGCAGGAGTCGCACAAATCAAACTTCCAGTGAAAAGCCGTGGATGGCATGGCCCCGTGAGCAAAGCGCGAGATCGGCAGCGGCAAAAACTTTGATGCTCAGTACGTTACGCAAGCAGCGGGGGAGCTCTCCTCCTCGTCAATGTCCTCCCCGGGAATCCATCAGGTACACCGCGGCGGAGTGGAAAGCGGGGTTGCCACCCAAGAGTGTAAAACGAAACCCACGGCGGGCGGTGCCATACTTTGAGGCGGCGGTGCGACACGTTGGGAAAGCGGTGAAAGTGCCAGGGAAAGCGGTGAAAGTGCGGGGGTGGGCGGTGCGAGGCGTTCCGGAGGAAATCACAGCTTCGGGCGCTCAAATGATGGCCGCGCTCACAAAAAAATAAGATGTGCACAGGCGGTGCGACACCTTTGCGGGTTGGTGATTCATCCATTTTGCCGCTTCAAAGATCCTTTGCAGCGCTCCGGGAAAAGACTGCGCCGCTCACCTTATCGGTTCTCTCGCGCGATTAGTAGATCTCGGATGCCGCTTTAGCGGATTTCTCTCTCCCTTTATAGGTTGCGTCCGGCAATTGATGGATTTTCTGTCTCCATTGGTGGTTTCTCTCGCTCGCTTTGCCCCTTTTGCTTCCCGCGTGAGACTTCGCGCCACTGCTTCTTCTGCTCGCAAAAACTGAGATGTGCCCGTGCACTCCGGACGGAATCACCCGGCGTGCGGAACGAATAACATGCAGGTAGGGGTGTTTCGTTCCTTTCCTGTAGCATGCCTGCTCCGAGTCGGGCACGCTAGATGGAAATGAGCGCCGACGCCCGACTCGAGAGATCAGCCACCGCCGCAGCAGAGGAGATCCTGCAGCGGATCTACGGAGATGATTACGCAGGCTGCACCGTCCGCCTCGATGAGATCGCCTCCATCATTCTCGTCCGGATGAAAGAGCGCATACAGGAGGATCAATCGATCCTGGAACTTTACGACAAAGCGATCGAAGGCATCCGACTCCTTGCCACCCCACCCGAGCCTGGTTCATCGCTGACCCCCGAGGAGCTCCAGGCACTGCTCAGTAATCGTCTCGATACCATTCATTCCCTGACGACCAAGATCGTCGAGACCCTCGCGTCTTTGAAGGGACGGGAAGGGGAGGGGTAGGGGAGATATCGGCAGCCAAAGTGGTAGCCAAAATCTCGTTCGCCGCCACGGGGCGCACGTGGAGTGCGGTGTCACGTCGGGGGCGAAGGCGGCAGGAAACGGAAGGCAGAGAACCGCACCAGAAAGAAAGCGCGGCTGTATAAGGAAGCGCCGCCCAATCCCACCGCTCACGTACGAAGTCCCCCCTCTCAGCTCCATACGCCTTCTGCACAGGCACATCGCGCTGCCTTCCGAAGGCGGTGGCACGTCCCTACCGCCTGCGCCCCCGACGTGACACCGCACTCCAAGGTCGCGCCCCAGTCATCGATGACTCAGAGCGTTTGGTCGCGTTTCCTCCCTGGCTGGCTTTCTAAAATCACTCTCTTTAACTAAACCCGAGCGCCGCTTTTGGGAGATCGGCCCTCTCAAAGGCCTCTTCTTTGAAGAGAAGGAAATCGCCTTCTCACAGCGCACAGAAAAGTGCGGAGGCGGAAGCCTGCCAGCTGCCTGTGAGGTCCGAAGGACCGGCAGTAACTCAGCCCAGCCCGGCCGAGGGCTGGGTGGGAACAACAAGGGGGATGAGGTCTGAAGGACCGCCCTCGTTTCTCCTACGCTCGACACGCACTTGATCAAACTACCCCGGTCCTACAGACCGCGAACGCTTTCTTCTAATTCCCAGGCCTGTCGGCCCAACACCATTCAGTTAAGAAGTATAAAGGTGGTCCAGGCACAAGGGAGCACCTGGCAAGATCTCGC
>CBINJX010000325.1:0-6176 GCA_966251085.1 uncultured Verrucomicrobiales bacterium | reverse complement strand
GTGGATGTCGAGCACCTCATGCTCGGTCTGCTCGAACAGGAAGGCGGGCTCATTCCGTCTTTATTTGAAAGAGCGAAGGTCCCGCCCGACCTGCTCAAGGCCAAGCTTCAGGAGGAACTCAACCGTATCCCGCGTGTCTCCGGCGACACCACTACGGGTCCGGGCCTCAGCATCACGCAGCGCCTGAACAAGCTGCTGGTCAAGGCGCAGGACGAAGCGAAGAAGCTCAAGGACGAGTACGTCAGTGTGGAGCATCTGGTGCTCGCCATGTTCGACGAACCGCCGACCACGGCGATCGGCAAAATCTTCAAGTCGCTCAACATCACCCGCGACGACTTCCTCCAGGCGCTCACCGCAGTACGCGGCAGCCAGCGGGTAACCAGTGCCAACCCGGAGGCCACCTATGAGTCGCTGGAGAAATACGGCCGCGACCTTACGAAGCTCGCGCAGCAGAACAAGCTCGACCCCGTAATCGGGCGCGACGCCGAGATTCGCCGTTGTATTCAGGTCCTCTCGCGCCGGACCAAGAATAACCCCGTACTCATCGGCGAGCCCGGTGTAGGTAAGACAGCCATCGTGGAAGGTCTCGCCCAGCGCATTGTTGCTGGCGACGTGCCTGAAAGCCTCAGGGACAAACGTCTCATCGCGCTGGATCTCGCCGCGCTGATCGCAGGTGCAAAGTTCCGCGGCGAATTCGAGGAGCGCCTGAAGGCGGTGCTTCAAGAAATCACCGCCTCACAGGGGCAGATCATTCTCTTCATCGACGAGATCCACACCATGGTCGGCGCAGGTAAGGCCGAGGGTGCGATGGACGCCGGCAACATGCTCAAGCCGATGCTCGCCCGAGGTGAACTCCATTGCATCGGCGCAACCACGCTCGATGAATATCGCAAGAACATCGAAAAGGACGCGGCTCTGGAGCGCCGCTTTCAACCGGTGATGGTCGAGGAGCCAAGCGTCGAGGATACGATTTCGATCCTGCGCGGATTGCGTGAGCGTTACGAACTGCACCACGGCGTCCGCATCCAGGACGCCGCACTCGTCGCCGCCGCGCAACTCTCGCACCGCTACATCTCCGACCGGTTTCTTCCGGACAAAGCGATCGACCTGATTGACGAAGCCGCCGCCAAGCTGCGCACCGAAATGGAGTCCATGCCCGAGGAACTGGAAAACCTCGAGCGCCGGCTCCTGCAGCTGGAAATCGAGCGAGAGGCACTCCGGAAAGAAAAGGACCAAGCATCGAGAGAACGGCTGTCCGCCCTCGAAAAGGAATTAGCGGATCTCAGGAGCCAGCGCGATGAACTCAAGGCGCAATGGGAGAAGGAACGATCCGTCCTCGACGAAATCCAGGATGTGCGCGGAGCTATCGAACAGGCCCGCCACGAAATGGAGCAGGCCCAGCGCCAGGGCGATCTTCGGAAGGTGGCCGAAATCCAGTACGGCAGGATCCCGGAACTCGAGAAAAAGCACAAGGAGTTGGAAGCGAGAGCCGCCTCCGAGAAGGAAGGGCCGCGCATGCTCCGCGAGGAAGTCACTGCCGAGGAAATCGCCGAGGTGGTCTCCCGCTGGACCGGCATTCCCGTCTCGCGCCTCATCGAAGGTGAGCGGGAAAAACTGCTCCGCCTCGACGAGATTCTCCACGAGCGGGTCATCGGACAGGACGAAGCCGTGCAGGCCGTGGCCGATGCCGTCATCCGCGCCCGCTCCGGCCTCAAAGATCCCAAGCGTCCGATCGGTTCATTCATATTCCTGGGCCCTACCGGCGTAGGAAAAACCGAGCTGGCACGCGCCTTGTCCGAGACGCTCTTCGACAGCGAGGAAAACATCGTGCGTGTCGATATGAGCGAATACATGGAAAAACACGCCGTGGCCCGGCTGATCGGCGCGCCTCCCGGGTACGTCGGCTACGAAGAGGGCGGACAGCTCACTGAGGCAGTCCGGCGCAAACCGTACTGTGTGATTCTTTTCGACGAGATCGAGAAAGCGCACCACGACGTGTTCAACCTGCTCCTGCAGATTCTTGACGACGGCCGGCTCACCGACAGCCAGGGCCGCACGGTGGATTTCAAAAACACCGTGATCATCATGACTTCCAACATCGGAAGCCAGCATCTCATCGCGGAGGTGTCTGAGCGGGGCGAGATCTCGGAGCCTGTGCGCAAGAAGGTTATGGACGATCTCCGTCTCCACTTCCGGCCCGAGTTCCTCAACCGCGTGGACGAAATCGTTCTCTTCAAACCGCTCACACTGGAACAGATCGAGCAGATCGTAGATCTGCAACTCAAGATGCTCCGCAGTCGTCTGGAAGAGCGGCACATCGGCCTGGAGTTGACCGAACGGGCGAAGGAGTTCGTGGCGCACGAAGGCTACGATCCGGTGTACGGCGCACGCCCGCTGAAGCGTTACCTCCAGCGGCACATCGAGTCGGCACTCTCACGTAAAATTCTCCTGGGTGAAATAACGGACAACAGCGACGTGCTGGTAGATGTCGAGCACGGCGAGTTGGTCTTCAAGATCACCCACCGGGGAGCACCAAAAGCAGAGGAACCAGAAATGGCGTACGCCTAAAGAAATCGATTATGCGCTGGTCCATTAAACTCGGCCGTATCGCGGGCACCGAAGTCCGTATTCACATCACCTTCCTGATCTTTCTGATCTGGCTGGGACTGTTTTTTTTCTTCGTCGGAGGAGCGGGAGCCGCCGCTCAGGGATTGATCTTCATAGTGGCGCTGTTCGGCTGCGTGCTGTTGCACGAGTTTGGCCACGTCTTAACGGCGCGCTACTTCGGCATTCGCACGCCAGACATCACATTGCTGCCGATCGGCGGAGTGGTCCGGCGTCAGCCGATGCCCGACAAGCCGTGGCAGGAACTAGTGGTCGCCCTGGCCGGTCCAGCGGTGAACCTCGTGCTTGCCCTCATCTTTTACTTGTTTCTGCCGCCACAGGCTGAATTCGGAAATCTCCTCTTATGGGGAAGCCCGGGAGCGGCG
This sequence comes from uncultured Verrucomicrobiales bacterium, assembly GCA_966251085.1. Classification (GTDB taxonomy): domain Bacteria; phylum Verrucomicrobiota; class Verrucomicrobiia; order Chthoniobacterales; family Chthoniobacteraceae; genus CBINJX01. Next base: position 3,186 of record CBINJX010000325.1, on the reverse strand, counting down.
CTACTTGCCAGGCTCGTCTCGGTGAACGTCACGCTCGCCGTCTTTAACCTCATCCCTGCCTTTCCCATGGATGGCGGCCGTGTCCTGCGTGCCCTGCTCGCGACGGTGATGAACTACAACCGCGCCACGCAGGTCACTGCCACGATCGGCCAGGGGCTGGCGTTTGTCTTCGGGTTCCTCGGTCTGTTCGGTAACCCCCTGCTCATCTTCGTTGCGCTGTTTATCTACCTGGGCGCGACTCAGGAGGCCTCCATGGCACAGATGAAGGAGATCTCTGCAGGCCTGCCCGTATCGGCGGCCATGGTCACGCACGTGGTCACATTGCCGGCCAATGCTACGCTGGATGACGCAGTCGAGGCACTGCTCAGGACATCTCAACATGAGTTTCCCGTGGTGGACGACGATGGGCGTCTGCTCGGTCTACTCACGCGCAATGACATGATCGCCGCGTTTAAGCGCCAAGGCGGGGCAACACCTGTTGACGAAGTCATGCACAAAGGGGTGCCGGTGATCAGGCCGAATGACCCGCTCGATCATGCCTTCCAGCTAATGGAGGAAAGCTCCTGCCCAGTCTTGCCGGTGGTTGATAGTGAGGGCCGCTTGCAAGGCCTGATTACACCCGAGAACGTCGGCGAACTCATGCTCGTGCAGTCGCAGCATCCCCGCGACGGCATACCTGCCTGGCGGCACGGAACAGCCCGTGCATAGGAGTGTTGCGGGCTTCCCGGGATGAAATTCCCGGTTCCCTGCAGGCCGATGAGTCTTCACCATTTAGCTACCGCAGTACTGGATAAGGCGGAGTCCGACTTGAATACTTACAAAACCACGTGCTCACAGCGGTCTCTTGCAGTGAGTACAGGCTAGAAGCAATCAACACGCTCGGGAGGCTTACGTATGAATACACCGTCGGACCAAGACGCCGCACCGGAGGACACAAGTAAAAGGACGCAACCGAATGAGCAGGACTCGCTCAAGGCCGAACTGAAGGAAGCGAGAGACCGTCACCTACGTCTCGCTGCGGAATTTGACAATTACCGCAAGCGCACGGCCCAGGAGAGCGAACGGCGTGCAGGCGTGCAAAAGGAAGGATTCATCCAGGAATTGCTCCCGGTTATCGATAACCTCGAACGTGCTCTCGCCACCGGCGGCTCCGGTGAATGTGATCAAGTGCGCCAGGGCGTCGATATGACATTGCAGCAACTCCGACAACTTCTGCATCGTCACGGCATCGAGGCCGAGGAGGCCGTCGGCAAGCCTTTCGATCCCCATCGCCACGAGGCGATCGCCACGGGCAACGATCCTTCAAAGCCGGACCACTCTGTTCTCGAAACGTCTTTAGCTGGCTACCGGCGCGGTGAGCACGTCCTTCGCCCGGCCAAGGTAATCGTAACCGCTCTAAGTAAGCACGAGGTCGCCCATGGCCGTTGATTACAAAGATTACTATTCCGTCCTGGGCGTGCCCCGCAACGCCAGCGAGGAGGACATCAAGAAGGCCTTCCGTAAGCTGGCGCGGCAGTACCATCCCGATACAGCCAAGCCCAAGGACAAGGCGGCCGCAGAAGAAAAGTTCAAGGAGATCAACGAGGCCTATGATGTCCTCAGTGATCCGGAGAAACGCAGGCGCTACGATGAACTGGGAGCGGATTGGGAGCACGGAGGCGGTTTTCAGCCGCCGCCCGGTGGTGCCGGCGGAGCGTGGCGCGGTGCGCCAGGTGGAGAGGGCTACGAGGAGTACCACTTTGGCGGAACCGGCTTTAGCGACTTCTTCGAGCAATTCTTCGGTGGCCGCAGCGGTGGCGCAGAAGCATTCGGTCAACAGTACCGCCAACCCCGCGGTCCGGTGCGGGGCAACGACATCGAAGGCGACATTCTCGTAACCCTCGACGAGGCAATAAACGGATCGACACGAAACATTTCACTTCAGCGCGTTAACCCGAAAACCGGCCAGTCGGAAACAGAGACGCTCAAGGTTCATATTCCTCCCGGGGTACAGGATGGCAAAATGATCCGTGTGCCAGGCAAAGGCGGGGACGGAGCCGAGGGCGGCCCGCCCGGCGACGTTTACCTGCGGGTGCGCATTGCCGCGCATCCCGACTTCCGCATCGCCGGAACGGACCTGTACTACGATCTCGATGTGGCTCCATGGGAACCGGTACTCGGCGCTACTGCAGATGTCCCCACACCTGGCGGCGGCCGTGTGAATGTGCGCATCCCACCCGGCACCAACAACGGGCAGAAGCTCCGCATACGTGGACAAGGTTTACCAAAGGTTCGAGGCGGTGAACGCGGCGACCTTTACGCCGTCCTGGTCGTACAACTCCCGCGACAAATCACCGACGAAGAACGCGAACTGTGGGAGAGACTCAAAGCCGTTTCGCGCTTCGATCCTCGAGCTAGCTGACACCATCCACGCACATACCTGTCATGAATGCTTTAGAATCCGACGAACGCGGCGTTCTGTTCCCCTGCCCACAATGCAACCAGCGCAATCGCATAGCCTACGAGCGGCTGGGACAGACCGGCCGTTGCGCCAAGTGTCATACCGACCTGCCTCAACCCGACAAACCGGTAGCGGTAAAGCGCACACCGGCCTTCGACGCCATGATTGCACGTTCCGCACTACCCGTGGTGGTAGATTTCTGGGCGGCCTGGTGCGGCCCGTGCAGAATGGTCGCTCCCGAACTGGACAAAGTGGCCAGCGATAGTGCCGGCCGCTGGATTGTAGCCAAAGTGAACACGGAAGAGTTGCCGGATGTTGCGCAACGGTTCCGCGTTAACTCCATTCCATTAATGGCCGTGTTTGAAGGAGCCCGTGAAGTATCTCGACAAGCCGGGGCGATGCCAGCCCAGTCCATTCGGCAGTTTGTCGAGCAGGCTCTCCAAACCGGGGTCGGAGCCTGATTGATCTGCCTTAAGCGGAGATATTTCGCCACCAGCGATATTCGTTGTGCTGATTACGAGACCGGACGGTCTCTCCCGGACAAACAGTCTCTGGAACTGAAACCTGAATCTGGAAAACACATGAACTCTCAAGCCAACACCCCGGTATTTACTATCCAACGCTTTGAGCCGGCTCCGAATGTTGTCTACAGCATTGAGTCGACAGCACACATTGGGAATGTCTCTCGCCGGATGCTTGCTCTCTTGTGCAAACACGGCCTCCTGACGCCAGTGGTGGATCCTGAG
>CBINJX010000324.1:0-6177 GCA_966251085.1 uncultured Verrucomicrobiales bacterium | reverse complement strand
CCCTCCACCTCGAATGACCGCAACGCCTAATCCGGCGGTGGAGCGAACAGCCCTCCGGTGTCACGCATCCAGCTTGCGCCGGCTGCGTGCCGTCGCTCACCTTTTGGTCGTTAGCCGCCTTTCACACACATCCTCCAAATGACCGTGTTCGATTTGTCACGGCTGACTTGGCACCAGGACAAACTCACTCATGACAGCCTCAGCCACCAAGCTGTCGCCAAGCTCCCATAAAACCTGACTATGGAGTGGCTCATCCCAGCCATCGTACTGGCACTCGTCGCGTTAATGATCACGGCCACTGTGCTGATGATGCGCCACCGCGAGCGGACACGCGCTGCCGCTCGTGAGGCGGAGTCCTTGAACGTGCTTTCGAACGACACGCGCCGCGCTTTCTGGTATTCCGCCGCAGACCGCTCCAAAACTTCGGATCGCTCTTTATCCGGCGATGATGGCGACGGCGGTGACGGCGGTGACGGCGGCGATTGACCTGCTTTGACGTTCCCCGGCAGAGCACGCTGTTACAATTCTCTAACAAAACTCGCAGCGGGCTCCGACACATCCGCTCTCGCGCAGGCCTACGGTGGATGCATGAGAACGATCCTGTTTTCCATGCTATAGGCTGGCTGGGTCACTCGGCTGAAGGGGTGGAAGAGGAGTAATCAGTGAGGCAACTCCTTAAGGAACACTGATTACTGATCACTGACTCACTGATTACTCTGCTTTTCCCCTTCCCGCCTCCCCCGCACGCAGGGCATAGGTTTCATACGAAGCTGTTTAACGCTCTGTCTTTCCTCCTATGCTCAAGCAACCCGTTCTCCGTTTCGACAAAGATGAAGGTGGCGCCGCGGCCATCCCTACCCGCGATCAGATCAAACTCGAAGACACATGGGATCTCACGGCCCTTTATCCCACCGACCAGGCGTGGCAGGAGGCATTTGCGGAACTCCAGCAGTTCTATCCCAAGGTCACGGAGTTCAAGGGGAGAATCGGCGAGTCCGCGGAGACGCTCCGCGATGTGCTGGAGTTTGAAAAGGAACTCAGTCTCCGGATCGAACGACTCGGCCATTACGCCTCACTGAAGAGTTCCGAGGACAGCTCCGACGCGCAGAACCTTTCCCGCGAGGGGCAGTTCGACAACCTGATGACCCGGATCGGGGAAATCACGGCATTCATCGCCCCGGAGATCCAAGCGATCGATGATGCCACTTTTGACAAGTATCTTGCCGCCCCGGCCCTGAAGGAGTGGCAGATCCCGCTCCGCAAACTCCGCCGGCTCAAGCCGCATACCCTGAGCGTGGCCGAGGAACGGCTCCTGGCCCTCGGGTATAGCGCGATGCGTGGACACGGTGAGACCTTCTCACAGCTCACGAACGTGGACATGAAGTTCGGCACGCTCGTGGACGAGAATGGGGTTGAGCGGGCGTTGTCGCAGAGCAGCTACTCGTCCTTCCTCGTGAAGCGCGATCATGAGCTGCGCAAGCGCGCTTTCCACCAGTTCTACGCGGAGTTCCAGGATCATCAGTACACGCTGGCCGCGAGCCTTTCGAATTCCGTGAAGGCGGATGTCTTCAGCGCCCGCGCCCGGAATTATCCGAGCGCCCGCGAAGCCGCGCTCTTCCATGACGATGTCCCGACGACGGTTTACGACAACCTGATCTCCACGGTTCGCGCAAATCTTCAGCCGCTTTTCCGTTACTACCAGCTCCGCAAGCGGGTGCTCGGGCTGAAGGAGATTCATCAGTACGACACCTACGTACCGATCGTTCCCAACATCGAGACGCACGTCTCTTTCGACGAAGCGATCGACAAGGTGGTCACCGCGCTGGAGCCGCTGGGCGATGAATATTGCCGCACCCTCGCCGACGGCATGCGTTCGCAGCGCTGGTGCGACCGGTACGAGAGCAAAGGCAAACGCTCCGGCGCCTTCTCTTCCTCCAGCTACGGCAATCCTCCGTTCATCCTGATGAATTATAAGGAGGACGTCTTCTCCGATGTGTACACGCTCGCCCACGAAGCGGGGCACTCGATGCACACCTGGTACTCGCAGAAGAATCAGCCGTTCCAGACCTACGATTACCCGATCTTCCTCGCCGAGGTCGCGAGCACTTTCAACGAAGAGCTGCTCACGCATCATCTCCTGGAGCAGACCGAGGACCCGAAGATGCGCGCCTACCTGATCAACCGCCAGATCGACGACATCCGCGGCACGGTGTATCGGCAGACGATGTTTGCGGAGTTTGAAAAGCTCACGCACGAGATGGAGGAGAAGGGGGAACCGCTGACGCTCGATACCTTCCGCCAGACCTATCGCGGTTTGCTCGAAGCGTACTTCGGGCCGGACTTCCAGCTCGATGCCGAACTGGATCTCGAGTGCCTCCGCATCCCGCATTTCTACAGCGCGTTCTATGTGTACAAATACGCGACCGGCATCAGCGCCGCCGTCGCGCTCTCCCAGCAGGTACTGGAAGGCGGAAACACTGAGCGTTACCTCGGTTTCCTGAAGAGCGGCGGCTCGCAATTCCCCATTCCGACGCTGCAGAAGGCGGGAGTGGATATGTCGAGCCCGGCACCGATCGAGCAGACGCTCCAGCTCTTCGCCCGTCGCGTGGAGGAACTCGAGCAGCTCCTCAGCTAGCGATTCCTCGATATCATCTCCGGGCATGGGAATTCTCCTGTGCCCGGAAGTACACGTGGCATTCGCCTCGCGTTTCTTATATACCGCGACTCACCGTGGAGGAATACCAACGCATACTTCTCGCCGCGCAGGGCTTCTGCGAATTGCAAATGTACGACGACGCCCTCGCCGAGCTGGATACGCTCCCGCCGGAGGCCAGGGAGGACGTGGCGGCGTTTGAGATGCGTCTGGTGATCCTCATGCAGGCCAAGCGGTGGGAGGAAGCGCTCATGGCGGCGAATCAGCTCTGCAGTCTGCGTCCCGAGGCTCCGGCGGGATATATCCATTCCGCGTTCTGCCTCCATGAGCTCGGGCGTACTGCGGATGCCCGCGACCGGCTGCTGAACGGTCCGCCAACCCTGCACAAGGAGGCGACGTTCCATTACAACCTCGCCTGTTATGAATGCATCCTCGGCAACCTCGAGATCGCCCGGATGCATCTGGAGAAGAGCATCGAGATCGATAAGAAGTTCAAGGAGTTCGCGAAGACCGATCCGGATCTGCAGGCGCTGAAAGGGTAAGTGTAGGATAGACGTCAGCAAGAGGAGAGCTGGGACGGCTCTACCACTTGCGTGTCCGATCCAACCTGCAGATAGGTTGTCCGATTCGTCTGCCTCAGGTTCAGCTGCAAACGGAGGGGGAACGGTTACGGCGCCCGCGATGACTGCAGGTGAACCATCCACCAATCATCAGGAGAAAACCTGCGACTCCGGGCTCGGGCACACTCGAAACACGGAGAAGCACATCGTTCGCTACGTCGTCACTCCCATAAATCGCATTGTACTCAATCGTAAAAAAGTTTGTCCCCACCTGAAACGGAACATTCTCGGCCAGGTCACGAAACCTTCCACTGGTTGCCGATGTGGAGAGGTTATTTACGATTGGGAAAACTTCCCCCGGAGGCAGTGTTGAGCTGCCGAGATCAAATAACGAGAAGGAAGCATCTCCAAGCGATACCGATCCATTTACCTCGATCAGATCCCCCGTTTGCAAATCGCTATTGATCTGAAGCTCAAACATCGCATCTGAAAGCAGGCTCAGGGGACCAGTACGCAAGGTCCCGATGCTGTCTCCCGGCGAAAGAGTTGCATCCGCAAGTCCCGAACTATCGCCCACCACCAAGGTGCCCGAGATTGCTCCGTTACCAAGAATACGGCCTGAGGAGATAGTTACCGATCCTGTGCCCGTTGCAGAACCCGTGGTATTATCGAGTGCCAGCGTTCCATTTTCGACACGAGTATTGGAATAATAGAGGTTTGCGGCTCGCAAACGCACAGTTCCCTCACCTGTTACAATCACAGGTGCGCCTCCCTGCATAACTCCCGAAACGATGAATGTTCCTCCAGCCGCGGCGGTAAGTTGCAGAGGACTTTTCGAACCGAACATCTCGATCTTACCCGCAAACTCGGATTGATCCGGCGTACTGCCACCGATGAGTACAGTGTTTGCGGTAGATAACGATCGCTTCAGGTCGCGATGGATTGACCATGGGCCGGCTATCAGAAGTGATGCAGCGCCTGTATCCTTCTGGTCACTTCCCATCAGCAATTGGGAATCCGGCCCACCTAAGACGCCGGGCGCTCCTGCTGGACTGTTCCCCACGACATATAAATTTCCGGAGGCAATGAAGGTGCTTCCGGAGTAGGTATTCAGCCCTGAAAGTGTCACTGAGTGTTCTCCTTCTATCTTGAGTGCCCCCGTGGTACCGGTGATAGCCCCGGACAGGGTAATCCCTGCAGGATTCTCCAACCGGAAGGTCCTGACCGTATTCTGAAGATCGATAGAACCTGCAAGCTCCATTGGCTGTGTTCCTCCAAGTTCCACATATCCCTGGCCGCTGAAAACCATTGCGTTCTGTATGGCAGATGCGCCGACCAATGGCTTATTTGCCTCTAAGCGCACACGAGCCTCGATTGAAAGCGGACCTGTCCCGAGTGCCTGCTCATGCCCTAGTACCAGGGTGGTCACATGCCCTGCTGTATTTGTGTAAGCGAAGCGTGTTCCACCGGCGAAGCTATTCGGGCGCGTGACCTCGAGAACCATGCGACCGTTGCCCACAAGGAGTCGAGCTGCACTGCTCCCGACGATCTCCCCAGAAAAACGCAACCTGCCTCCGGACGGGTTTATTCGTACGGGCATCGATCCAAGATCTATAGTCCCAGTGAATTCACCATTGTCTGCAGAGAGATCGTTTTCGCCGAGCAGCACGATCCGATTCTGAATTGCTCGCTCCCCCATCAGGTCGCCGCGAAGGATCAGACCGCTCTCCGAGAGCGTCAAAGTGCCAGAACCTGCCGCGTTTTGGTGTGTCAGAATCAGGTATCCGTCCTCACGACGCAGCCCACCATCGAAAGTATTGTTGCCAGCCAACGTCAGTAAGCCGCTGCCCTCAAGAACCAAGCCAGAGCCGGGGGTCCCATGAATCGTTCCGGACAGAATACCAGGCCCGATAACTTCAAGCGTACGCGTTGCATTTCCCAAATCGATAGCTCCTGACAGCTCCAGAGGACCTGTGGGTGTATTCTCGAATGTGAATTTTACATTACCTTGAAGTGAAATTGGATTCGGCACCGCACGCTCGGAAGGTATCTCACTCGCAGCGGTCACTGCAGACGAGATGCTCAACCGGGTGCCGCCCGTCATCGTCAGCGGTCCGGTTCCCAGTGCATTCGGGTGACCAAGCGTTAGCGCCTCGGCAGCCAGGACGGTGCCGCCTGAATAAGTGTTATTACCGTAGAGCCATATTGCGCCGCGCCTGTTCGGCATAGTTTCAATCCGAAGTCCTCCGGCTCCAGAGATCACTCCCGAAAATGTGGGACCATCGCTGAAAGGGAAAGAGAGCTTGAGTGTCCTCTCCTCGGCTCCAAGCGAAACTGGTCCTCCCAGCGTCATGGACGACCCACTGAATGTAACATCTGCTCTTAAATCGATCGGGTTTGTCACCCCTGTCGCGGAGCCACGCAAATCGAGTCGCGCATCTCCGGAAATTACCAGCGGCCCGGTTCCGAGAGCCTGCTTGTGCTCGATGGAGAGGCTGCCCTCCCGAAGTTCCACGCCTCCGGCAAAGGTATTGTTTCCTCCAAGATTGAGGCTCCCATTACCGGTTTTGATGATCCCGCCATTCGAGAGTGGGGAATTAAGCCCAAAGATTGCTGCAGCTCCGGAGCTCACTTCGAACGTGCGAACGGCACCTCCCAAATCAATATTCAACCGGTTGGCTGAAGAGAAGAAGATGGATGAGCCGGACTGCGGGGTGTACTGAAAATTCCCGCCCAGTGTGAGGGTGCGTTCTCCTCCCGCTGCCTGAAAGGCTACTAACGGATGCAAGCTAGTATCAGGGCGGTGCTCAAAGACGAGATTACCGGCGATCGCGTAGTCCTGAGACAATTGTAAGGTCAGGCTGGACGTCAGGGTAAGTGACGAATGGAAGAGATGGTTCACGGAACCGCCGACCCAGTTCGCCCGATCACTATACTCCCAGTTTCCAGACGTGCGATTCCATC
>CBINJX010000323.1:0-6186 GCA_966251085.1 uncultured Verrucomicrobiales bacterium | reverse complement strand
TCGAGGGCTGATGAGGAATAGAATGAGCTTTCAGCCCTCAATCTCTAATGGCGCATTTTTCTGGGGCTGCGCCTCAGGCTCGTCTAGTGCGCATCTGGGGTGCTATGCAGCGAACGGACTTTCGACAGAATACTCGAACCTTGCATCCCCCCTTATGAAACGACGATCCTTCCTAACTCTCCTGGCGATGGGATGCGTATCTCCCGGTGTGATCTCCGGGTTTGAGAGTGGTGGAAACAAACCTGTAGAAGCGTCTCTTTTTACGCCGATCACAGAAGGTGTCCGCCGCGCGACCACACTCACCGTCTATGAGGGGCTGCCGCATCAAGCGGATATCGTCCAATTCAGGCACGAATTGGCCACGAAGAAGACTGTTCGTCTCCAGGGTTTTTCATTCTATCAGCAGCCTCTGGAGGTTTTCGCTGCCGATGCCAAACCGCTACGTCGTCTCTGCTCGGATCCCAAGAGCTTCTGGTCCTATGGCGGAATGAAGTTGTGTGGAGATTTCCATCCAGACTATGCGCTGGTCTGGAAAGATGGTGATCAGGTGTACAACTTCCTGATCTGTCTCGGCTGTCACGAAATGAGGATTCACGGTCCGAAGGGAGGTATGCTCGTGGACATCCGCGATGACCCGTTCAATCACTTCAAAGCAATCCTCCTGCAATATCGTGAACAGCGCCCGCCATTCCATGTTCGCTGAGCTTTGCTGGAACGCTACTTTCTACCGCAAGCGTAAGCACCGGTGAACTCATCTTACTCGCCGGTATCGCAGCCTGGCCACGGGCTGCTTTCGGCTGACATACGCCCCTACGTATAAGACCCACCCTTCTCCGGATCAGCGGGCCTCACTTTCCACTTTGAAGGTCTCCCATACCCCTTCTATCTTCAGGTGCCTTGGACTCCGCCATTCTACCTCCCGCTACAATTGCCGAGTTCTACCGTCTGGCTCTCCTGCTGGCCGGGGATGTCTATTCCGCGCAGCAGTTGCTTGCTTCCTGCCTTATCGAGGCCGAGGCCAAGATCGACCAGCTCCGCACACCGGAACGCCGCCGGCATTGGCTTGCGCTCAGGATGCGGCAGTGCTGCACCGAGCAGACAGCGGCGATGGAGCCACTCCCCTCCGCTCCGCGCCTGCTGCGGGAGGAGGAGCCTGAAATGACGAGCCCGGAAGTCCTCAGCATTGAGGCCTACATTCTTGCCCAGCGTTTTCACCACCTGCCGGAGCCGGAACGGAGCGCGCTTGCGCTTTTCTACCTCGATTTGTTCGATACCAAGGAAATCGGGCAGATCGTCGGACTCACCCTGGAGGAGCTCGCAGATACTCTCAGCCGTGCGCGCCTGCTCCTGAGGGATAGCTTGCGTGCCGCCCACGAGAACCCCACTGCGCCGTGAACGTCAAAACTGCTGAACAGCTTCTTCCCTGTTACCGGGCTGGACGGCCCATGGAGAGTCGGGTCGAGAAGGCGGCCCGTGTGGCCGAGGGGGATGCAAAGCTGCGGAAGCATTTTGAGGAGCAGAAGACTTGGGATGCTCACATCGCCGAGGTGATTCACTCGATCGCTCCTCCGGATGATCTTCGCCGGAAGCTGGTGAATTTCGCACCGAGCCGCGGCGAGCGTCGTCGTCCGCTGCGGTCGCAATTGATTCAGCCTGCCATGCTGGCAGTCGTGATCGGTGTTCTCGTCCTTATCGGTTGGATCGTATTCAACACTCTGCAGCAGCGGGAGAACTTCCGCGGGCGTGAACGCGTCGAGCGGCTCCTCAGTGTGACGAAAAGAATGAGTGGCGCAGAACTCAAGCCAGTCGATGCGAAAACCTGGCAGCTAGGGGACTGGTTCTACATGCGCGGTTTTGAACAGTTTGCAGTTCCTCCGGAAATTGCGTCACTCCCGGCAGTCGGATCACGGGTCTTCCGGAGCAACGGGCACACGGTGGCCCAAGTGGCGGTGGATGAGAGAAATTGTCTGGTTTATGTGTTCCGGGCGGCGGACTTCGATGTGGATTTGCCCGATGGTGGCGATTGGCGCTTGCTCAATGATGAGGGGTGGGTGGCGGCTATCCGGCGTCAGGGGCAGATCTGTACCATGGTCGCGTTCGTCGGTACGCGGTCGGAGATGCGAGCATTTCTGAAGAGCCTGAAGAGTAAATGAGCCCAGCTGTATTTGTTCTCCGACTACTGTTGCCCTTGGTGCTTGTGACGGCTGGTTGCAGCACTGGATTTGAGCGTGAATGGAAAAAAGCGGCGGTACGGCCTCCGGCAGATCCATTTGCGGGGCGATGGGAAGGGCAGTGGGTCAGTGCGAAACACCGGAATGCCGATGGTCGCCTTCGCGGAATCCTGACACCGATCAGCCCGACGCGATATCATGCCCGGTTCAAAGCGGATTGGATGATCTTCAGCTCCAGCTACAAGACCGTTTTCGACACCCGGAGAAAGGGAAATGAAATTTTCTTCCGTGGCTCAGAGGATTTGGGAGCGCTCTTTGGTGGCGTCTATACCTTTGAGGGCCGTGCCACTCCGGAGCATTTCAACGCGACATACGACTCCAGCTACGATACTGGCACATTTGAGATGCGGCGAGTGGCGCGGTGAAGCGTTGCTGTGCCTGGAGGCGTTACTTTCCGCTTCTGATGCACGAAAACAGCAACTCTGAAAGCGCGAAGATTGACGGCATTCTCGCGGATCACTACACACCGTGCGCATGTCCCGCCAGACCATTGGTTTTCGTACATTCTCACTTGTTATTCTCGTCGCCGGAATCTCGACTGGCTGCGAGACGATTTACAGCGACGTTTATTCTCCGCGGCCTAACCGTTTCGTTGCCCCGGTAGAGCAGAGTGCCGCAGTTCAACTGCCGACTGAGACCGAAACGACAATATTGCCGCCCTCCGGGCCGGTTGAAATCGCGCCCGCTCCTCCCGTAATGCCTGAGGCCGCACCGGAGCCTTCTATCCCGGGACTGGAGCCTGTGCCCGGTATGGAAGCCGCTCCTGCAGACCCTGCAATGGGTGCTGATCCCGCAATGGACGCAGCGCCGGCTGATCCGGCCATGGGGATGCAGTAAAAGGGCGCGGCCTGGGGTCGCTCCGAATTCCTAAAACATTCTCTCGAAACTCCGAGCCTCCCGTCGTCCTGCGACGCAGCTCGGAGTTTTATTTTGCCGTGAGCGGGCGGCTTACTTGCTCGTGCTTCACCTATTATTTCTCAAATAAGTCTTCCGCGGGCTCAATTCCCAGTCCGACGCTCGCCGGGGCAGGAATCAGCACTCCTCGTTCGAAGTGCCAGCCTGAGAAAACATCATCACCGAGCAGCCATGCCCCATCGAGGTCTGCGTAATCGGTGTGTTGTGCGACAACGGCTCCGGCTGCGATGAGTGCGCTACTCTCGAGCATGCAGCCGACCATCAACTTGGCACCGAGCGTCTGCCCACGGCGCGCCATGCGCAGTCCGGGAGTAATGCCGCCACATTTCACCAGCTTAATGTTGAAGCCGGCGAATCGCGATGCGGTGCGCTCGACGTCCGCTTCAGTAACGCAACTTTCGTCTGCCAGGACCGGCAGTACCGAACTCGAAGAAGAGAAGTCGCCGTCGCGCTCAGGAGGCAAAGGCTGCTCGATAAATGTCACGTGGAGGTCCTGAAGCTCGCGAGAAAGTGCCGTCAGGTCGCGTTCTGCCCAGGCGCAATTCGCATCCACGGCAATGATGGCGTCACTGCTCCGCTGACGCGCACGGCGGACGGCTGTCAGATCTGCTGCCTGATCGGACTTGATCTTGATCGCCGGAAAGCCTTGCAGCTCATCGAGCTTTTCCTCGCATTCCTCGGGTGACGACAAGCCGATCGTGCAAAACGTGGTAACGGGTTTCGGCGCTTCGCCCCAGGCCAGCTCAGCAACTGATTTGCCCTGATGTTTCCCCAGCCAATCCCACAATGCGAGATCCAGAGCGCATTGGGCAGCGCGGGAGGGGGCAAGCTGCGGCCAGAGTTCCTCCCAGACCCGCTCGATATCACTCACCGAGCGAACCTCGAGATCAGCGACCGTCCCGGCAACGCCCAACAGCTTCTCGGAGACTGCCTCTGCCGTTTCATTATAAAAGGCGTTAGGGGACGCCTCGCCGTGGCCGACGATGCCATCATGCTCCAGTCTGATAAACACGTTCTCCACCGCCCTCCGGCGAGCCCGGGCAATGCGGAAGGTGCGGCGCGGATGCAGTTCGCGGACGGCAAGCGTAAGTCGCATACGAGCACCATTACGGTCAGTCTCCACCGCTGCAACGCCCAATACGGTATCAGGTGAGTTCCGTCCGCCCGAATTGCTACCGGGAGCCGTACTTCATCAACCTGTGCAGAGCGAGAATTGCCAGTTGTCGTCTGCAACTTTTCTGAAACATTGCGCGCCGTGAATTGGGAAGAGATCTCCTTCAAACGCACCATCGGCCAGACCGTCGAGGGGCGTGATATAATTGTCTATGGTGAATCCGACTTTGACTCCGGAGTCGCAAAGCCGAACAGCACTCTGCTGATCGGCGGGGTTCATGGAGATGAGACGGCCACGATCACTCTTCTCGAAGATTTTCTGGCGCGCTACGTCGGCACAGGCGCCTGGAAAACACCGACAATCGTTCTTCCGCTGGCGAATCCCGATTCTTATGTCCGCCGTTCCCGCTACAACGCGCGCGGGGTCGATCTGAATCGAAACTGCGGGTACAACTGGAGTGCGGACAGCATTGAGCCGCCCGGACCCGGGCCGTGGTCCGAGCCGGAGACCTGTATTTTGCGTGATTTCATCCTGGAGTGGCAGCCGAAAAAGATCGTGAGCCTGCACTGGGCTTTGGCGGAGATCGATGCCGATGGACCTCAATCCACACTGCTGGCTCAAGCCATGTGGGATGCGATGACGGAGGCGGAGCGCCGGCCGTATCGTCTCCGGGTGACGGAGCTGGGACGAGGTAAGCGACGGCTGCAGCACACTTATCAGATCTGCCCGGGGTCTCTTGGCCAATGGGTTGGGTATGGGCTTACTTATCCCGACGGCTCACAGCCTTCGATGATTACGCTGGAGCTGCCCTACGATCCTGCGGCTGAAGCTCGGCCGGATCTGTTGCCGGAGGAGCATCTGGATACTCTGCGGGATCTCTGGCATCGCGATTCTGGAGCCTATCTCCGTGCGGTGGAGCCGGGTGTGGAAAAGATGCTGCTGGCAGCCTGTGCCTTCGTGGGCTAACTCGGCGGCATGAGTGTTCGCATCGATATCGCGTATCAGGGAGAGCTTCGCAGCTCCGCAGTTCACGTACCTTCAGGGACTCAGATTTTTACTGATGCCCCGGTGGATAATCACGGCCGCGGTGAGTCGTTTTCGCCCACGGACCTGGTCGCAACGGCGCTGGGAAGCTGCATGTTGACGATCATGGGGATATTTGCCCAGCGGCATGAGATCGATCTGAAAGGAACCACTGTGCGGGTGGAAAAGGAGATGATTTCCACTCCGGTGCGCCGAATTGCGAAGCTGAATACAGAAATCCGTCTGCCGATTTCTGCCGATCATCCACACCGGGAAGCGTTGGAGCGCGCCGCATTGACCTGTCCGGTGCATCAAAGTTTGCATCCCGAGGTCGAGAAGCCGATCCGGTTCATCTGGGCAGAGTAGCTGCGCCTCTCTCGTACACAGAAGAGGTCTCTACACATCTACGGCGTCGATAAACGGGGCGCACTCCATATGCGCCCCGTGGAGCCGAGCAGAATGGAGTCTCTGGAGGTTTGTAGCGGCCTGGGGACCTCACTGGGTCCACTTGGTACTCGTCACTTTCACCAAGGGCCGATATCGCCTATGTTCAACGGTATATGAACATACGCTGGTGGCTCTCATTCGTTGCTGTCGTCCTGGGATGCATTCCGGCGGTTGCTGCAGAGCCGGGGCCGGTGGTGGTGGTTCCGGTGAAAACGGAGATCTCCTCTGCACAATTCTTTTTCCTGCGCCGGGTGTTGAAGGAGGCCGAGCGCGATGGAGCGAGCGCGCTTGTGCTCGATATGGATACTTACGGGGGAGATGTGAAAGCGGCGATCGACAATATGGATGCGCTGCTGAAGACGAAGCTGCCGACCTTCACCTACATCAATCCGCGTGCCATTTCAGCCGGTGCACTGATCGCGCTCGCCACGGATAAGATTTACATGGCTCCCAACG
>CBINJX010000322.1:0-6188 GCA_966251085.1 uncultured Verrucomicrobiales bacterium | reverse complement strand
CTGTTGAAAAACGAATCTGCTCCGACCACTACCCCTCCAGCATCTTCTCTACGGCCTCGTCTGAGACATCGATCGCGCTGGTCATCTGCACCACCTTCTGCACGCCAGTCTTTGTATCACGGGCGAGTACATGGAGGATTCCATTGGCGTCGATTTCAAATTGCACCCCGACCCGAGCCTGCCCTTTCGGCGCCGGTTCAAACTCCAGCTCGAAACTTCCGAGCTCCCAATTGTCCCGGGCCATCTCGCGCTCACCTTGCAGGACCTTGATGAGCATGGAGCGCTGTCCCGCAACCGCGTTCGTGAACATCTCCCCCGCTTTGCAAGGAATGGTCGAGTTGCGCGGGATGATCGTATTCATCAGCCCGCCGAAGGTCTCGATGCCCAGCGAGAGCGGAGTAACATCGAGCAGCACCACATTCTGTACCGCTCCGGAAAGGATGCCGGCCTGAATCGTCGCGCCGACCGCCACCGCTTCATCCGGGTTCTGCGACAGGTTCGGCGCGCGTCCGAAGAACTCCTCCACGAACTTCCGCACGAGCGGCATGCGAGTCTGACCACCGACAAGAATCACCTCATCCAGCTCTTCCGGGCGCAGCTTTGCATCGGCCAAAGCGCGAATGCAGTGCCCTCGGGTCCGCTCGACAATCGGGCGTGCCATTGCGTCGAGGTCCGAGCGAGTGAGAGAAACTGTTATCGAGCGTTCACCGGCGACAAAGGGGAGCACGATTTCAACACATTCCTGGTCGGAAAGGCGATGTTTGGCGGAGATCGCCTGTTCGCGCAGACGCGCAACCACCTCGGCCGGTAGACTCGCCAATGCGTCCTCGCCTGCGTTCCCGGTCTGATGTGCAACCTGTTCCGCGAGCCAGCGCACGATTGCGGCATCGATATCATCACCACCGAGATGCGTATTGCCATTCGTGGAGAGCACCTGAAAGACCCCCTGGGCCAGCTCCAGGATCGAGACATCGAACGTGCCACCACCCAGATCAAAGACAGCGATCTTTGATTTGTCGCGCAGTTTATCGAGGCCGTAAGCGAGCGCGGCAGCCGTGGGCTCGTTTACGATCCGCTCCACGGTGAATCCTGCCAACTCGCCAGCAGCCTTTGTGGCGTTTCGCTGGGCATCATTGAAATAAGCCGGCACGGTGATCACTGCCCGGGAGACCGGCTGCTCGAGAGCGGCTTCGGCATCCGCTTTCAACTTCTTGAGCACGAGTGCGGAGATTTCCTCCGGAGCCAACTCACGATCGCAAACTGAAACACGCACGGGCGCACCGGCCTTGCCGGCAAGCCGATAGCTGACGTCCTCCGTCTCCTCTCCCACCCGGCGCCCAATGAAACGCTTCGCCGAATAAACAGTATTCTTCGGCTCCAGCACTCGCATCCGCGCCGCGGCGCGCCCCACGATCGGCTCACCTTCTGCTGGAAAATACACTACCGAGGGGGTCAACCGTTCGCCTTCCGGATCTGCGAGCAGGATCGGGAAACCGGCTTCCATGACGCCGATGAGCGAATTTGTCGTGCCGAGGTCGATGCCAACAATGAGGGACATGATGGTGGAGAGGGAATGGTGAAGTAGAGGGGGAGCGTTTAATAAAGGAATGACGAAGCTCGAATGTCGAATGACGAATGAATGAGTGAAATTCGAAGCTCAAAGCCCGAAGGTAAACTCCACACCAGAAAGCACTTCGTCATTTGAACTACGTCTTTCCTTCGTCATTCATCATTCGGATTTCGTCATTATCAATCCCCCGCCGCCTGCAGCTGGAGCGACCGCTCCCGCAACTGGTCGATCCACTTGGCAAGAAATGCGAACTCCTGCTGGAGACTGGCTAATCGATGATGCGTGTCAGCATTGCGCTGCCCCCAGAGGTGATCCTCCACCTGAAGGAGTTGCACGAGGCGTACACGGTCGGCCTCGAGTTCGCTCACCAGCTTCTCCACATCGCGCTGCATGGCAAAGCGTTCCGCAGCCAGCATGGACTTTTGGATCGCGCTCTCCGCTGCGCCCAACTGTTTCAGAAAGACATGAATCTCGCGCTCAAAGGTCGCCACTTCCATGAAGCGGTCGGTGAGCGAGGGAGGGAGTTTCGCGGATTGAGCCGGTTCACAGACCTCCTCGAGTTCCAGCAGGTGCCGTAGTCGACTCGCCGGATCGCGGAGAACGCGATATGCCGCATTGATCCCTTCGAAGGCGGCACTCTTGCCAGCGACATCGGGATGGTGCTGTGCGGCGAGTTGATGGAAGCGCTCCTTGAGCGCCTCCGGGTCGAGCCAGGGACGGCGCGGTAAACCAAGCAGGGCAAAATAATCGGTCATCCAGGAAACGGCGGTTGAGTGCAGCCAACGAGCGGAGCGCGTGAAGGCGGGAAGAAAGTAATCAGTAATCAGTAATCAGTGAAGGCGATCTTCAGCTGGGAACTCCCTTGGCACTTCCAGAGGAGCAGCCAACGAGCGGGGCGCGTGAAGGCGCAAAGAAAGTTCCTCCAGCCGGTCGTTCCCGGCTCCGCTCATCCGCCAAAGGCGCATTCTCAGTCCCTCAACCCTCAACTCTCAGAGGAGCGGGCAAGCGTATTCTACGGGTATGAACTTTGCTCAGGCCTTCCCCGACCCGATCCATACTCTTCCCCCTCTGCAAGGCGGACGATTGGCTAAAAACACAAAAACAGCAGACAAAACCCGGTTGCCGTTCCCTCCTCTTTAAGTTAGTCGAGAATTACGCTCCACCTACTATCATGGGCCTTATTCGCACGCTTTTCTGGTTTGCCGTATTCGTCATTGCCACGTTTGCCTTTACGGTACTTTTCGAACACGGGACGACGAACTACATGCAAAATGCGGAACGGGAGTTCAATTCTCTCAAGAAGCAGTTCGACAAGAAGATCGAGCGAAAGGGCGATCAATCTAGCCAACTCCTCAAGTAGCAGACTGCTCTGGAGCCGCGGGTTTGGCGGTCGCCCGTACTCATCCACCGCCCGGGATGCTGCATTCCTGCGGCATCCATGGCACTTTGAACCTTGAACTTTCTGGCGTGAACATCGAGTTTTTCCGCCATTCTCTCCCCTATGCCGATCATCACTGATAAGGAACTTTCCGCTACTGCGCGTCCTCTCTGGCTAAAAGCCATGAGCGCCGTCGAACTTAGAAACTACGGCTATGCGATCGAGCTGATCATGGCCGTTCTCAAGGAGGCCCCTGGTTTCCTCGACGGCCGCAAGGTCTTGCGCAGGGCGGAGATTGCTCACACCCAAGGAAAGAAGAGCCTGATGTCGGGCTTCTCCACGGCCGGCCTCAAAGGCGCAGGCATGGTGAAGAAAGACCCGATCGCCGCGATGGAACTCGCGGAGCAGACGCTCAAGTCCGATCCTTTCAACCGTCAGGCCAATGACCTGCTGAAGGATGCAGCCAAGGCCGCAGGTTTCCCTGAAATCGCCGCTTTCGCACTGGAAACTCTCGTCCAGGGCAACCCCAAGGACACCAAGCTCATGCATGAGCTGGGCGAGCAGTACACGGCGATGAGCGAGGCCGACAAGGCGGTCGAGATTTACTCGAAGATCGTCGAAATCAATCCGGCCGATCTCGTGGCCGTGAAGCGCTCCAAGGACGCGGCAGCCAGCGCCACGATGAAACAGGGCGGCTGGGAAACGGCAAAGAGCTACCGCGACCTGATCAAGGACAAGGATCAGGCCCGCTCGCTGGAAGAGAAGAGCCGTACCTTCAAGGACGTCGACATGATCGACTCCCAGCTCAGCGAGCTTTATCCGCAGTACGAGCAGGCGCAGGATAACGTTGATCTCGTTCGCCGTATCGCCCTCCTCTGGGAGCAGAAGCAGGCTCAGACCGATAATCCGGAAGATCTCGCCCAAGCGATCCAGTGGTTCGGATATCTCAACGAGCTTCTCAAGGGCAGCGACCCGGCAGTGGCGCGCAAGCTCTCGGATTTCCAGATCAAGCAGATCGATACCAGCATCAAGGCTCTGGAAGACTGGTTCGCCCAGGGAGGCGATCAGCATCCCGATGCCGCTCAGTATCGCGAGCAGTTGGAGGAGATGAAGAGGCAGAAGGCCGGAACCATGCTCGAGGAGTCCAGGCGTCGTGTGGAGCGGAACCCCACCGATCTCCAGCTCCGCTATGAACTCGGCGAGCGCCTCATGCAGGCAGGCAATACCAAGGACGCGATCCCTGAGCTTCAGAAGGCACGTAACAACCCGAACGTGCGTCTGAAGTCGATGAACCTCCTTGGCCAGTGCTTCACCGACCTGAACATGCTGGATATGGCGGTGACGCAGTTCAAGACCGCCGCGAGCGAGATGATCGCGATGGACAACACGAAGAAGGAAGTCCTCTACAAGCTCGGCCTCGTGTACGAGAAAATGGGTAAGAAGGAGGAGTACCTCAACTGCATGAAGGAGATCTACGAAGTGGACTACGGCTACAGCGACGTGGCCCAGCGCGTGGAAAGCTCCTACACCAGCGCTTAATCCGGCTCAGTTTTTCAAAAGGCGGGCGTCCAAATCAGGGCGCCCGCTTTTTTTATAGGTCCTATACCTATACGTCACATGAGGCCTATAGGTCCTATCCCAACGCCCCCTGCCAGAGCACACCGCCACGCACCACCCCACACCCGCCTTGGAAGACCTCCCCGCCCCGCTGATCGCCATCCTCGCATTCTGTGCGGGCTTGCTCGTCGCCTGGCTTTACGCCCGACAGGCGCAAGCCCTGGCGCTCGTGCAACTGGAAGCCAGCACAAATGAGGAACATTCGGATGAGGTACGCGACCTCACCCAGCGGTTGGCCACAGCCGAGGAGAAATGCTCCCGGTTGCCGGAACTCTCACAGGAACTTGCGGAGGCAGACCAGATGATCTCCGCCCTGCAGCGTGAACAGATGCTGGCAGAAAAGCGGATCTCGATGCTGGAAGCTCAGCTCGATCGGGAACGTGCGGCGACCCGGGATAAAGTGGCCTCTTTTGAAGAAGCACGGACAAAGCTCTCGGAGTCCTTTACCGCTCTCTGTGCCGAGGCGCTGCGGCATAATAACCAAAGTTTCCTCGACCTCGCCCGCACAGCTCTCGGCCAACTCCACGAAAGCGCGAAGGGCGAGATGGAGAAACGCCAGCAGGCGGTGGATGCCATCGTGCAGCCGGTGCGTGAGTCGCTGGAGAAAGTGGATGCGCGGATCAGCGATCTGGAGAAAGCGCGGGTCGGCGCTTACGAATCCCTCACCGAGCAGGTACGCGCGCTCGCGGAAACTCAACACCAGCTGCGCAGCGAAACCGGTCAGCTCGTCCGGGCGCTACGCTCCCCCGTGGTTCGCGGACGCTGGGGCGAGATCCAGCTGCGCCGGGTGGTGGAACTCGCAGGCATGATCGAGCACTGCGACTTTTCCGAGCAGGTTTCGATCGATGGTGTCGATGGACGGCTACGACCGGATCTGGTGGTCAGGTTGCCGGGAGGCAAGCAGCTGGTGGTCGATGCCAAAGCCTCGCTGCAGGCGTACCTCGAAGCGCTGGAAGCGCCCGACGAGGCAACCCGCCTCGCAAAGCTTCAGCAGCATGCAGTGCATGTGCGCACGCATGTGGAGCAACTCTCGAGGAAAGCGTATTGGGAGCAGTTCGAGCCAACTCCGGAGTTTGTAATCCTGTTTCTTCCAGGCGAAATGCTCTTCAGTGCAGCGCTGGAGAAAGACCCACAACTCATCGAATTTGGAGCGGATCGACGGATCATTCTCGCCACCCCCACCACCCTGATCGCGCTACTCCGTGCAGTCTTCTACGGTTGGCGTCAGGAGAAACTCTCCCAGAACGCACGCGACATCAGTGTTCTAGGTCGCGATCTCTTCAAGCGTCTCGGCGACATGACGGCGCATTTGGATCGCGTTGGCCGTAGCCTCAACACCGCCGTAGAAAACTATAACCGTGCGGCCGCCTCGCTGGAATCCCGGGTACTCGTCACTGCTCGCCGTTTTCAGGAACTCGAAGCAGCTCCGGCCGACGGATCCCTCCCCTCATTACCTGCCGTTGAACAAGCGGCACGGGCGCTGACGAATGAGCCTTCGGAAGTTTGAAGTGTGAAGTGGTGAAGTTTTAAGCGGGGCAGCCAGAACTCGTCTCCGCCGCTTAAAACTTAACACTTACAAACTTAAAACTGGGTATGTCGGGGCTGGACGTTACCGCTCGGCTG
>CBINJX010000321.1:0-6189 GCA_966251085.1 uncultured Verrucomicrobiales bacterium | reverse complement strand
TGGGCTACTCCCGCGATGGCGCGTGGATGTTCCCGAAGGGGATGGTCTTCATCAAACACTTCGACATGGAGCTGAACCGCGGGTTCCCCGGCACAAACCGGAAGCGGCTCGAAACGCGGTTCCTCGTGCGCAACGAGGAGGGGACATACGGGGTGTCATACCGCTGGAACGAGCAGGGGACCGACGCGACGCTGGTGGGCATCTCCGGCGAAGACTTCGATCTGCCGATTCGTATCGGCGGCACGAATAACGGCGGTACGGTGACTGGTGGAACGATCATCAACCAGAGCTGGCACATTCCCTCCCGTGGCGAGTGTCTCACCTGCCACAACCCGACGGCCGGTCACGCACTGAGCGTCACGACCCAGCAGCTCAATAAATTCGGGCAGCTCGGGCACGAGACAGGCAACTACCTCGACCTGCTCTCGCAGTCCGGATACCTCGCCGGCTTCAACGATTCGCAGGCAAATCTCAAGCGGTACTACCGTCCCGATGAAGCCGGCGTGAGCCTCGAGGAACGCGTGCGTTCGTATGTCGCTGTGAATTGCAGTTACTGTCATCAGCCGAACACCGGCGTAGTCGAGTCGTGGGATTCACGCGGGCACCTGACTGTGGAGCAGATGCGCATCCTTTACGGCCAGCCTGTGAGCGAGACTTACCATGATGCAAACGATCGCCTGATCATTCCCGGCGACAAGGCGAACTCGCTGATCTGGAACCGGATCCAGGCGCGCAACGTGATCGGCAACGGCACGCATAACGGCTACTCGCAGATGCCGCCGCTCGCGACCAATGTGGTGGATGATGTGGGCGTGCAGCTCCTCACCCAGTGGATCGAGCTTCATGCAAACGTGGGGCCGACAGTTGCCGCTCAGGCGCCGGCTTCGGCGAACGTCACCGAGAACGCCTCCGTGGGAACCGCCGTGGCGGCTGTAACGGCAACCGATCCCGATGTGCGCGACGGCAACGCGGATAACAACCTGCTCACCTACGCAATCACCGGAGGAAATCCCGGCGGGCTCTTCAGTATTCATCCGCAGACCGGACAGATTTCCGTGAACGGCGTCATCGACTTCGAAGCCGCTGCCCAGCATCAGCTTCAGATCGCGGTGACGGATAACTTCGCAGCCAACCCGAAGATTGCGACACACGCGTTGATGGTGAATGTGCAGGACGTGGCGAACGAAGATGCCAACAACAACGGGATCCCGGACTGGTGGGAATCGCAGTACACCCTCACCCTTACACCGGGGGGCGATCATGACCGGGATGGAGTGGCGGATTTCTTCGAGTTCCTCTCGGGGAGCAATCCGGAGCAGCCCGACTCCGCGAGCACGGTTGGTCCGCGCATTGTCGATCACGTGACATCTCCAGTGCCGGGCTATCGCGTAGCGTGGCGTGTCCGCAACGGGATGGCGCTCGGGCAGCAGTACTTTGCGCAATCCGCCGCGAGCCTCAGTGGTCCCTGGACGCCGCTTCAGGTGGCGGACTACGAGGTGGTATCCGTCACCCCCGTCGCACCCGGCATCTCTGAGTTGGTGATCTTCGTCCCGTCCAACGGCGGCGCATCGTTCTTCCGTCTGCGGAATACGGCGGAGTAATACCCAAACTGTGTAGAGGCGGCTCTGTCCCGAGCTTCAGGCGCGGGACGTGCCGCCTCTGATCTCCTTTTCCCTGTTGTCACTCAGCAGGTGAGGACAGAGAAAACTTCCGATCTGCTGCTGTCCCTCAACCCTCAGCCCTCAACCCTCAACCCGCTTTTACTACTGGCGAAGACCCAAAAACTGGCAACTAATCCCCTTCGTTCCATCACCCAATTCGCCAAGCATCCCCTCAGACATGCTCCGCATTTTCCACACTGCAGACTGGCATCTCGGCCAAACCTTTCACGGTTTCGATCGGGACTACGAGCATGGGCAGTTCCTGGAATGGCTGCTGAGCACCATCACCGAGCGGAAGCCCGACGTCCTGCTGGTAGCCGGCGACGTCTTCGATTCCGTAAACCCTCCCGCAACCGCGCAGCGCAGGTTCTACAGCTTCCTGGCCCGCGCACATGCCGCGGCTCCGGCGCTCCAGATTGTGCTGACCGCTGGAAACCATGATGCCGCGGCGCGGCTGGAAGCTCCGGCAGCACTTCTGGAAAGCCTGAACATCACGGTCGTGGGCACGGTTGTTCGCAATGCTGCGGGTGAGATCAATTTCGACAAGTTTCTGGTGCCGCTGAAAGACAGTGCCGGGCAGGTGAAGGCGATCGCCCTGGCGGTGCCGTTCCTGCGGCCCTCGGATGTTCCCGAAGTGCCGGAATCTTCGGATTTCTATCTCGACGGCATCCGCGAATTCTACAGCCGCGTGCTAGAGAAAGCGCAACTCCTGCGCGAGAGAATCTGTCCAGGCGCGCCACTCGTGGCACTCGGGCATTGTCACATGCAGGATGCAGAGGAATCGCGCGACTCCGAGCGACGGATCGTGATCGGCGGGGCGGAGGCGCTCCGTGTGGATACTTTCCCGGCGGAACTCGTGTATGTGGCGTTGGGCCATCTGCACAGGCCGCAGGAGATTGACGGCGGGCGTATCCGCTACTGCGGTAGCCCGATCCCGCTCTCGTTTTCGGAGAAGGATTACAGTCATCGGGTGCTGGAGCTGAGCCTCGACCACACCGGTCTCGGTTCCGTGACACCGCTGCCTGTGCCGAAGACCACCGCTCTCATGCGACTCCCCTCCAAGGCGGCCGCGCCGATGACGGAAATCCTGAAGCTTATCGAGGAGGCCGATTTCGGCACTGATCTCTCGCCGGATGCGCATCCATTCCTAGAGGTGCGTGTGCTCGATGATGGTCCGGACCCCACCCGTCGCCGCCGGATTGAGCAGGCGCTTGATGGTAAGCCGGTGCGGCTTGCGTCCATTCGCATGGAAGCCCTGCCGAAAACCGCTGCGGGCAACGAGGGCATCATTCCGTCGGAACCGACGGTGACCGATCTCAACTCGCTCGACCCGGAGGAGATCCTGACATCCGCTTACCGCGAGAGATACGGAGCCGATCCCGATTCCTCGCTCCTCGCCGCACTGCGCGAAATCCTCAACTCCGAGGCCATCACCGAAGCCGCCGCCGAATGAAAATCATCCGGATCTCTCTTCGCAACATCGCCTCGCTAGCGGGAACCCATACGGTTGATTTCACCCGCGATCCACTTCGCAGTGCCGGGCTGTTTTCCATCAGCGGCGCCACTGGTTCCGGGAAAAGCACGCTCCTCGATGCGCTCTGCCTGGCGCTCTACGAGCAGACACCGCGGCTGAACCTCGTGCGCGGCAACGTGAAGCTGGCGGATGGGAATGATACCATCACCCAGCAGCATCCCGGTAATCTGCTCCGTCGCGGGACGGGGGAAGGTTTTGCCGAGGTCGCTTTCATCGCGGTGGATGGAAAAACCTACACCGCACGCTGGTCCGTGCGCCGTGCCCGCAACCGTCCCGAGGGCGCGCTGCAGAATACGGAGATGACGCTCTTCCAAGGTGACATCGTACCGGGCGGTACGGGACCGATTGAGCAGGGTGGGAGGAAATCCGAGGTGCTCCCGGTCATCACGGCAAAGGTCGGGCTCTCCTTTGAGCAGTTCACCCGTGCGGTTCTTCTCGCACAGAACGACTTCGCGACTTTCCTGAAAGCGGATGACAAAGACCGCGCGGAGATTCTCCAGGCGCTTACCGGCACGGAGCGTTTCGAGGCGATTTCAAAAGCGGTGTATGCCCGTTGTGCGGCGGAGTTGAAAGCGGTCGCCGACATCGAGGCGCGCCTCCAGGGGAGCGTGCCGCTGACAGTGGAAGCGCGAGCAGAGGCCGAGGGGGCATTTGGGCAGGCCGAAGCGGCGCTGAAAGAGGCGGATGAGAAATTTGCAGCACGGGAAAAACATCTGCTCTGGTTCACGCGGCTGGCGGAGCTTTCGAAAGCCGTGGAGCGTGCGGAGACTGCACTGAATCAGGCAAAGGTTGCGCGGGACAACGCCGCCCCGCGCCGGCTGGAGCTGGAGCATGCATTCGAAGCTCATTGTGATGCGCGTCCGCTGAGTGATGCCGAACGCCGCACCCGGCAGGATTTAACGGTCGCTGAAAAGGTGCGCGAGGAGGCCGTGAAAGCCGAGGCTGCAGCCCGGGCGAACGTCGAGGCGAAGCAGACCCAGCATGCTGTCGCTGCGAAAGCATTGGAAGCGGCGAAGCAGGCCGCGGAGCAGGCGATGCCGCTTCTGCGGCAGGCGCGTGATCTCGACGCAAAGCTGAGTCCGCTCGACGAGCGGCTCGGCGCTGCGGTGCGTGACATGGAGGCTGCAGTGGCGGCCGTCAACGAGGCAACGAAGCGACGGGATTCACTGAAACAGAAGCGAGACACCGCGAACGCGGAGCGCGAGACATTGCTCCCGAAACGCGCGGTTCTTGCCGGGATCAGTCCGTTTGCAGCGGATGCCGCCGCATGGCTTGATCGCCTTAATCGCGGAGCATCCGCCCGGAAAACGCTGAGCGACGCACAGGCCGAGTTGGCGCGCCGGGAAAAGGAGGAGCAGAAGAAAGCGGCAGCCGCCGCCAAGGAGCGTGAGAAGGAGCCTGCCTTGCGTACAGCCGTGGCGGAGGCCTCTGCCGCACTCGAGAAAGCGGAAGCGGCGGCCTGTGAATTCGACGGCGAAAAGATCGCCGCGGACCGGCGTAATGCTGATGCCGCACGAACTGCTTTGCGCGACTTGCAGGCGCATCTGCGGGATGTCGAAACGATTGCTCGTCAGGCGGAGGAACTGCGGGCGGAAGTCGCAAAGCTGAGCGATGAGACGAGTCGCGATGGGCTGATACTCGCGGAGTTGAAGGAAAGACGCATTCCTGCTGCGCAGCTCGCGCTGGATGCCTCACGCCGCGCCTATGAGCTCGCTGAAGCTGCGGTGGCGGATGCTGCGCTCCGGCTCCGTGAAAAGCTGGCTCCTGAACATCCCTGTCCGGTTTGCGGAGCAACGGATCACCCGTACGTGGCGCACGCTCCAACCGCTGAGGCCGTTGCACTCAGGGCATTGCGGAGCGATTGCGTCGCCCAGGAGAAGGGCCTCAACGAACTGCTCGCCGAGGCCGCCGGCCTGGAGAAGACCTGCCGCGCGCGCAACGAGCAGGTGGCTGGAAAGAGCCGCTCACTTGAAATGTTCACGTCTCGGCTGGCAGCCGCAAAGGCGGTCCGGCACGAGCACCCGGCTGCCGTCGCCATTCTTTCCTTACCCGAAGAGAAGCGTGCTGCAGCGCTCGCCGAGCGGATTGTGGCTGAGGATGAAACCGTGTCGGCGCTCGACAAAACGGATGCCGCACGTCGAAGCGCGGAGAAACAGAGGGAGGCATGCAGGGCGGCCCGGGAGAAAGCCGCCGAGGCGCTCTCAAATTTTGAGAAGAAGCTGGGTGAGCTGAATGCGGATCTTACAAAAGTGCAGTTCGCCCGGGAGACCGCGCAGGCTGCTTGTGCCAATGCGGAGACTGAGCTTCGCGGCTGCCGTGAGGAACTCGCACTGCTCTTTGCCGGCATCGACGGAGCCGCCGAGGCTTGGGAGGCGGATGCGAGTGCGTGGTGTGAGAAGTTTGCCGCAGACGTGAAAGAGTTCCGGGCGCTGGAGAGGAGAGAGGGGGAACTCGATGCCCTGATTCGGGAAACCGATACGGCTCTATCTTCAGCACAGGAGGCTCTGACACTGGCTGAGGCGGGACGTGCCGCAAAACAAGCAGATGAGAAGAGTGCACGCGAGGCATACAATGCGGTGCATCTCCAACGCGCCGGGATCTTCGCAGGACGTAAGGCAGACGATGTGGAGGCCGAGCTCAATAACGCTCTCCACCTTGCATCAGAAACCCACGAAACCCGCAGAAAGGAGTGCACTGAAGCGGAGCAGCATCTCGTGAAATCCACGGAAGCACTCAATGGGGCCACTGCCGCACGGGAGGAGAAATCTACTCTCCACACGGCTGCTGTGGCGCAACTCGATACCTGGCTTTCTGGGTTCACCGCGCGCACGGGCCGACCGCTCGACCGTCCGGCTCTCCAGGCGTTGCTCAATCGTTCCGAGACATGGTTCAAGGAGGAGCGCGCTGTCCTGGAGGCTCTGGATAGCGCCGTGTCCACGGCCGAAGGCGCGCTGCAGGCGCAGCGGGAGAATCACGCAGCTCATTCCGCAACTC
>CBINJX010000320.1:0-6192 GCA_966251085.1 uncultured Verrucomicrobiales bacterium | reverse complement strand
CAGTAATCAGTAATCAGTAATCAGTAATCAGTAATCAGTAATCAGTAATCAGTGCGAATGGGTCCCTGCATCTCTCCCTCTGAAATCTAAGATCTGAAATTTGAAATCTGAGCAATTACTTCTGATCACTCACCCCCTCTTCCTCTTTCCATGAGAACCGCGCAGCCCCTTTACGCCCGTCTTCTGACCATTCCGGTGGCGCTCGCCATCACACTGCAGCCTCTCATTGCGCAGGACTTGAACGTTTACCGTGGCACACAGGTACCGCCGCAGGTTGAGCGAATCTACGAGCGGGGGCTCCAGTATCTTGTAGCATCGCAGAATGAGGACGGTTCTTTCCCTGGAAACTACGGCACCGAAGCGGCGACTGCGGCGATGGTAATGATGGCGGCACTCGCGCATGGCGATGATCCCAATCACGGACCGTATGCCAAGCTGATCAAGCGTTGCCTCGATCACGTGTTGAAAAACACGAACGAGGAGACGGGATACATCGGCAGTTCCATGTACAATCACGGTTTCGGCGCACTCGGCCTCGCGGAGGCTTACGGTGCGGTGCAGGACGAACGGATCGGGCCGGCGCTGAAGAAAGCGATCGAGCTGATCATCACCTCCCAGGAGAAAAACCGCTTCAAGGCGTGGCGCTACAGTCCTGATGCGCAGGATGCCGACTCCACTGTGAGCGGCGCTTGTTTCGTTGCGCTCGTCGCCGCCCGGAATGCAGGGCTTCGTGTCCCGGAAAACGCAATCGAGGGAGCGCTCAAGTTCTATACCGACTGCCAGAGCCCGAATGACGGTTCCATCGGCTATATGCCCGGCTCCGGCGCACACGGCAGCTCCACCACGGCAATCGGCGTCGCAGTCTATGCCTACGCGAGAAAGAAAGATCAGCCGACCTTCACAAAGGCAATGAAGGCGCTCGAGAAGATCGACGAAGACAGCTCCGGCAACGGCAACTATCCCTTTTACTACGAATATTACGCCTCCCAGGCATTCTTTCAGAGCGACCTGAAGGCCTGGCAGGAATGGAATGCAAAACGCATCCAGCAGCTTAGCGAGTCGCAGAACGAGGATGGCAGTTGGGAAGGCGGCCTAGGGCCTGCAATATCCACGGCGTTTGGTCTGCTCTCCATCGCCCTGAACTACCGATATCTCCCCATTTACGAGCGTTAACCAGCGCGCCGACGCCTCTGGAGGCGTATCGGGTGTATTGAAGGGCGCAGATGTCGCACTGGACGAGGGGCCAAGTGATGCGATCGATTGTCGCACACCGAACACTCTTCACCGTCGCGTGTTATCGCGCTGGTAATTGCCATGAAATACACACGCGTTCCGTCGCTGGTCCGGCGCTTCTGCCTGCCACTGGGCATCTGCCTGCTGACGACAGTGGCTTTCGGAGTTGCCTTTGAACAAGAGGACTTCGATCCCGAGTTTATGGTGGATCCCGCTCTCGAGTTCATCATGGCTGAAGCGGAGATTAATGGACTTCCCTTTGTTCCGGGATTTGAGGAATTCGAGGACGAACCGCTGGAGGACGAGTCCGGGGAGGGAGATCAACGCAGCTCGAGGATCACGGAGCGTGAGGCACAGATTCTCCGGTTCTCTGACGGCAACTCTCTGCACGGCAGCCTCACCGGGATCGACTCCCAGAAACGCGAGATCCTCTGGCATCGTGACGATGCCTCCACACCGCTCGCGTTCCCCATGTCGGAGGTCGCGTCCTTTTCCACGGCAGCCCCCCAGACGCAGACCTCCCCCTCTGGCAAAGTCACTGTGAAGTTTGCCGGGAGCGATTGGGTCGCTGCCGATAGCGTCTCCCTAAAGAACGGCAAACTGCAGGTCCGTCTCGGTGACAACTCCCCCCTGACAGTCGATCGCGATCGTGTCGAGTGGATCTATTTTTCAAAGGGCCCTGCACCGGAATGCTACGACGGTCCTACGAGCATGGCCGGCTGGGTCTCGGACAACAGCTGGACGTTTCAGGAAGGCGCACTGCGCGCCACGCGTCCGGGCCCCATCGGCAGAGTCTTCGATGCGCTTCCCGACCAGGTGGAATACTTCTTCGAACTCGACCAGAACGGCGGCTTTCAGGCGTTCTCCATCAACCTCCGCGGAAACTCGGTACAGAGTCGCGGAGTCGGGCAAGGTCGCCTTCAGATAATGTTCAGCGCGACCGATCTGCGCATGTGGGCGCAGACCGGCCCCGAGATGAAGATGGAGCAGGTCGATCTCCGGCAGGTCCTCGGTGATCCGGAGAACCCCGATGCTTATCGCCCTCCTCGGAACCGAGCCGTTCAATACCGTATTCTCGAGGATTATACGGGTGGACGGCTCATCGTCTTCATCGACGGGCGCAAAGCAGCCGACTGGAAGATCGGCAAGGGTGAAGCGGGAAAGAACCGCGGCGGTTTTACTTTCCAGCCGATGGTCTGGAACTCCGATTCGCAGCAATCCATCTCACGCGTCCGCGTATTACCCTGGGATGGAATCGTACCTGCAAATGGAGCTGTCGCCGATGACCGTGCGGAAAACGATTCAGTGGTAACCTCTGCCTCACAGGTGAAGAAAGGCGAGGTATTCGAGCTCAGCGCGACCAGACTCAAGTTGAATGCAGATGGACGCGCGACAGATCTGCCGCGCGAGCAGATACGCCTGGTCCGTTTTCAGCGCCCGGAGATCCCCGCCGATGAGGACGTCCCCGTTGCACGCGTTCGCCTCGCGCGCCGCGGTGAATTCGATGTTTCCGGCATGGCTGTTCGAGCTGGCCAACTCGCTGCTCGCACAAGCTTCGGAGGCGAGGTTGCCTTTCCTCTCGCAGCGATTCGCACCGTGGAATTTGCCGGAGCAGCAGCCCCCGCTGAACCCGCACCCGACATTATCGTTTTCAAGAACGGAGACCGGCTCCGTGGCACCCTCCTGGCCCATGCCACCGGACAGCCGATCCGCTGGCAACCAAGCGACGGTGCAGCCCCCGTGGAGATCCAGACCGCGAATGTCCTGGGCGTGCAGCTGCACCGCAAAGCGGAAGCTCCCGCCGCCGGAGCTGGTGTACTCGCCCGGTTTCGCAACGGCGATATCATCACGGGCGTATTCGAGGGGCTAGATACCGATCACGTTCTCCTGAACGCCACACACACAGGTCCGATCTCGATCGCTCGCGACCGCCTCCATGCGCTCTACTTCGCCCGCGACGGCATCCCCCCGGTACTCGATGGTGCGACGGACTCTGAACTCTGGATCAACGGCGCCGAAATGCGGAGGGCCGCGGGCATGGATCGCGCCCGTGCACCCGCACTGGACGCAAAGGCGGCACAGGCCACCCCCTGGCGTTATTTCAATGGCGCTTACACCTTTCAACGTCCAGACGGGCCACCTCCTAGTCCAAACATATACCGGGGCGGTGTCTATCTCGGGCGGCTCTTCGAGGCCATGCCGCAGACTGTGGAGATCAGCTTTCATGTCGCATCCGTGAAGATGCCTGCCACATTTTCACTGCAGCTGTTCTCAGAACCCAACAATCCGGGATATATGATGCAGTGCTACTCAGAAGGCATCTTCGTGCACGATATGTCCCCTCGCGGACGGGGACGCAACGGAGTCTTCCAGCAGCAATTCCCATTTGAAGGAAAGATTCCGAGGGAGGCGCTCCGCCGCCATGTGAGAATCCTTACAGATCGTCCCTCGGGAAGAATGACGATCATGGTGGACGGCGAAGTAATCGGGCAGGTGGAGAGAAAACCGAGTGAGGGACCTCGTGATCTGGGACGCGGCTTCATGCTCATTCCGCAGATGAATATCCCGTGTACGTTTTCCGATTTCTGGATTGGACCGTGGAATGGTTTGGTTCCCGGCCGAGAACCGGCGGGAGGAAAGGAATTGGAGCACTCTGTCCTGCTGGCAAACGGGGATGAAAGCCGAGGAACTGCAGTGAATTCCTCTCCGGAAACGATGAATTTCGAGTCCGAAGTAGGGGCGGTCGAACTGCCGGTTTCACGTCTGACCATGCTCCATCTCGGCGGAGCGCCCACCCCTCCGGAGCGCGGCACCCGCCTCCGGCTCGTTGGCCGCGGAGCGTTGACCGTTTCGGACTATAAAATCGAGGACAACACGGTCACATGTCAGAGCAGCGTGCTCGGAGAGCTGCAGATTCCGCTCTCGGCTGTGGAGGAAATCGCGATCGGGAACGGAGTGCCGGAAACTGTGGCGCAAAAGAAGGTCCGCTGATTGGTCTCCTGAAAAAGACCATCACAGAAGCGTCCACTTCGCGCTCGTAACTCGTAGCCGGGCTTTTAACACTGCCTACTCATGCAAGACATTCGCATTATCCTCCATACCTCTCGTGGCGACATCGAAGGCACGATCTTCGCATCCAAGGTCCCGATGACAGCAGCCAACTTCCTGAACCTGGCCAAGCGCGGCTATTATGACGGCATCAAGTTTCACCGCGTGATCAAGGATTTCATGATCCAGGGCGGCGATCCGACGGGCACAGGCGCAGGCGGTCCGGGCTACCGTTTCCCCGATGAGATCGACCGCTCGTTGAAGCACGACAAACCGGGCAAATTCTCCATGGCCAATGCCGGCCCAAACACCAACGGCTCGCAGTTTTTCATCACGCACGTCCCGACGCCGTGGCTCGACGGCAAACACGCTGTGTTCGGCGAAGTAACAAAGGGCCAGGACGTGGTGGATTCCGTGCAGCAGGGCGACACGATCAAGGGCATCGATATCCTCGATTCCACCGACGAGCTGTTCGCGGACCAGAAGTCGATGATCGACGCCTGGAACAAGGAACTGGCGAAGTAAGGAATGCAGGAAGTGCCAGGTGGGCTATCCGTGTGTTGGGCTCACTGAGTACGAGGCACTGAGGTATATTTTCGAGCAGCTTTCGCTGCTCGCTCGGTACGGAGTTCCGCCCGTAATCGGCGTTGAAAGAGCCGGCTAAAGCCGGAACTCCGTACCTCCCGCTCCACTCGTCCGATCGTTCTGCGAGAGGCGATTCTGCTGTGCGCCCTTGCGAAATCCTCAGCTTGAAGACGAACAGTGGACCGAAACGACACTCCGACGCCATCCTCCGAACATCGCGAACTCTGGCGTTTCGCCCAGAAGCTCCTGTTTGTCATCGCGGTGTGCTTGGTGATCTGGTTGTGGGTTGCATTCACGCAGGTCTGGCTGCTCATTGTCGCGGCTGCCCTCTTCGGCATCCTCCTGAATCGGGCAGCTTATGCCATTTCCACGCGCACACCGCTTTCCCGTGGATGGGCATTGGGGACGGTCAGCATTGTTCTTTTACTGCTGATCATTCTACTCGGGTGGCAAGCCGCTCCAGCCATCGGTGAGCAGTTCCGGCAGTTGAGGGAAACCGTCCCTCAGTCTTTCAATCAACTGCAGCAGCAGCTACGGGAATACACATGGGGCAAGCAAGCCTTGCAGGCAGCGAATCAGTCAGAATCGTATCTTCCGGATCAACATGCGCTGTTCCAAAGGGTCACCGGCGTCTTTTCCACCCTCCTTGGCGCAGTTGGTGGACTGCTGTTCATCGTTTTTATCGGTTACTGCTTCGCCATTGAGCCAAAGCTGTACACCTCAGGGATTCTTCACCTCGTTCCTAAACACCGGAGAGAACACGCGAAGGATGTTCTCAACGCCTTGGAACACACTCTCGCCCACTGGATCCTTGCCCGCTTCGCCTCGATGACCCTGGTCGGGATCCTTACTTGGATTGCGCTTTCGGTACTCGATATCCCACTTGCCTTTATTCTGGCGCTGCTGGCGGCAGCTCTCGACTTCATTCCCAATGTCGGGCCGTTTCTCGCGGCAGCCCCTGCTGTCCTCCTTGGGTTTCTCATTTCCCCGACAAAAGCGCTCTATGTAGCCCTGGCGTATGTGGCCATCCAGATGCTGGAGGCATATGTCATCACCCCCATCATCGAGCGGAAGACCGTAAAATTGCCGCCCGCACTGACAGCCACGGTTCAGATTATTCTCGGGTTATCGGTTGGCATCGTCGGTATTGCCCTTGGTGCTCCGATTACGCTCACCGCGATTGTTCTGATGAAGCGGTTATATGTAAGAGATTATCTCCACGACAAAACTGTCGGAACCACGAAGTAGTCAGTAGGGGGGCAAACGACTGAGATAACCGATTCGTTTACTCTGAGGTTCCTGTAGTTGACGAGGGTGCTGAACGGA
>CBINJX010000319.1:0-6195 GCA_966251085.1 uncultured Verrucomicrobiales bacterium | reverse complement strand
AGTGCGGGGCGGATGAGGAGACAGGATGGAAAGAGGGCGCGGCGGAGGGTGGTGGGTTGGACCTCCCTGATGACGATTTCGATTACGACAAATTTGTAGAGGAGGAGTTTGGAGGTGTTCCGAAGAAGTCGCCGGTACAGTGGTTCTGGTGGACGGTGGCTGTATTTCTCCTTGTTGCCATTGGTGTGATGGTCATTGCACACTTCGTTTAGGCTGCACGCCCGTTTCTCAAAGTCCGCTGGCAATAATTCAGGGCGGCCCATAGATTGCCCGGCCCTATGTCTATTTGGAATCAAGCCCATCCGTGGCTCCGTGACCTCGTGGCTTATGAACCCGGCAAGCCAATCGAGGATGTCGCACGTGAGCTCGGGTTGGCGCCTTCGGATATCATCAAGCTCGCTTCCAACGAGAACCCGCTCGGCCCTTCTCCCAAGGCGCTCGAAGCGATGCATAAGGAACTCGAGCGCGCTCATTTCTATCCGGATGGTGGCGGTTATTACCTGCGCGAAGCCATTGCCGCGAAGTTCGGGATGAAGCGGGAGAACGTGATTCTCGGGTGTGGTTCCAACGAGATCATCGAATTCATCGGTCACGCTTTTCTCCGTCCTGATGACGAGATCATCACCGCCAAGCACGCTTTCCTCGTTTATAAGCTGATGGCGACGCTCTTCGGTGCGAAGACGGTTGAAGTGGAAGACCCGGGATATCAGCACGACCTCGATGCGATGGCCGCGGCGATCACTCCGCGTACGCGCGAGATTTTCATTACTAACCCGAATAACCCGACGGGCACGCTTGTTTCCCAGGAAGCGATCGACCGTTTCATGGACAAGGTGCCGGAGCACGTGGTGGTGGTATTCGACGAGGCGTATTACGAGTTTCTCCCGAATCCTCCGGACACGCTCAAGTACGTGCACGAAGGGCGTAATGTCGTTGTCCTCCGCACCTTCTCGAAGATCCAGGGACTTGCGAATCTCCGCATCGGCTACGGCTTCGGAAAGAAGGAGCTGATCGAGGTGCTGCAGAAGACTCGTCAACCATTCAACGTGAACGGCATCGCACAGGCCGGTGCGCTCGCTGGATTGCTCGATGATGAGCATCAGCAGAAGACGCGCGAAATCACATGGGCCGGACGCGACTATCTCCAGGCGCAGTTCGCCGAGATGGCACTCGAATATGTCCCGAGCTTCGCGAATTTCGTGCTGGTGAGAGTGGGCGATGGCAAAGCGGTGTTCCAGGCGCTGATGAAGAAGGGAATCATCATCCGCGACATGAATGCCTACGGCCTCCCTGAGTGGGTGCGTGTTTCCATTGGTACCAAGGAGCAGAACGAACGGTTCATCGCTGAGTTGCGCCACTACCTCGCAGGAGACGCCGCCGCGCATCTGCACGGTCCGCTGGTTGGCGCGTAAGTAGACGACGAAAAGAGCCCATCGCTCCGGCGATGGGCTTTTTCTCAAACGAGGGAGGGGTGTCTCTGATTGGTTCCCTCAGATGAGACGGAGATTAAATTGGCGCCTTCTCAGAGCGCCGAAGGCGCGGTCTATACCAGCCTGGGGCGCAGCCCCAGGAAGCGATTCCAAAAGTGAGCAAGGGCTGAAGGCCCGATCTATGAACCGCGCGACGACGTTGCCGCAGGGAGAGAAAATAGCGCGGGCCTTCAGCCCTTGCATGCTTGTGTGCATTTTCCTGGGGCTGCGCCCCAGGCTGGTATAGCACGCACCTTCGGTGCTAGGTAGAAAGCGAGGTTTGGGTGGCCGATTACTCGTGCAGCCCCCATTTATCAGCCAGCGCTTGTACACGTTGAGCAATCTCCCAGAGATCTGCGACTGTCTTTGGTTCTGGATTCCACGGCTCTGAATTGTCGCTGATCTTCGACGTTCTCACTTGCGCTCCGTCTTCCCTAACTCGTCGGGCTCTCCGAACCCGACGGGCAATATCTCTGCTGTAGTCTTCTTGCAATCTGGCGATCGGCGGTGTGTAGCGGCGCAGTGCCATAAATCAAAACTGCCTCTTCAGGCAAAACCGCGCAAGCAACGACTAGAAGATGGTTTTCATCTTGAGCGAGGCGAAATGGGAAAGGGGATTGCGGATGTCCGAGCCACGCGGAAAACTGAGCCGATGCAAGACATCATCGCTGCCATTTCCACGCCCTTCGGTGAAGGAGCCATTGCGCTTCTCCGTCTGAGCGGTGCGGGGGCCGCCGAAGTTGCGGATAAGGTTTTCCGCGGAAAACGGCGGGTGGCGGAGATGAAGAGCCATCGGCAGCATTTTGGCGGGATTTTCGATGGAGATCAGAAGCTCGATGAGGTGCTCCTGAGCATCCATCGGGCACCGGCGAGTTACACGGGTGAAGACACGGTGGAGATTGCCTGCCACGGCGGCATTCTGGTTACACGGCGCATCCTCGAACTGTTGCTCCGCAGCGGTGCAAGAGCTGCCGAGCCGGGTGAATTTACCCAGAGGGCATTCTTCAACGGTAAGATGGATCTTACCCAGGCCGAGGCGGTGATGGATCTGATCTCGGCCCAGACTGATCTTGCGTTACGTGCGGCTGGCGAACAGCTGGAAGGACGTCTCGGGGCGCGAATTCGAGATCTGCGTGAGCGGCTACTGGAGATGCTTGCGCATGTGGAGGCGTATATCGATTTCCCAGACGAAGACATTGATCCAGATACCGGAGAAGTTTTGCTCGGCCGTCTCGATTCCGTCCGTACGGATATTAATCGACTGCTGGCCACAGCGGGGCAGGGGAAGATCCTGCGCGAGGGCGTGCGCACGGTAATTTTTGGTGCACCGAATGTCGGGAAATCTTCGCTGCTCAATCTCCTGCTCGGTTACGAGCGAGCAATCGTCAGCGCCACGCCCGGAACGACTCGCGATACGCTGGAAGAGGTGATCAACCTGCGCGGCATCCCGCTACGGTTGGTCGATACAGCAGGAGTGCGGGATGCGACGGATGCGATCGAGCGCGAGGGCATCGAGCGGACCCGGCGTCAGTTGGAGCGCGCGGATCTGGTGTTGCACGTCTGCGATGCGAGCGTGCCGCGCGCGCAATGTGAGGCCGAGGCGTTGCAGCTACAGCATGCTCTTCTGGTGCTGAATAAATCCGACCTCGGAGAGGATCCGAGCTGGACGGGAGTCGATGCAGTCCGTCTCTCGTGTCTGACCGGCGCGGGCTCGGATGAACTCGGCGAAGCAATCGAAGCGCGGGTGTTTGGTGGGCAGGCGAGCGCGCGCGATTGGTCGGTGGCGATCAATGCGCGGCATCAGGCGTGCCTCGAGAATGCACGGAAGTACGCAGATGCCGCCCGGCAGGCTTTCAGCGACGGTTTGTCAGCGGAATTTGTGGCGGAAGAACTCCGCGCAGCGCTGGATGCGGTGGGTGACGTTGTGGGACGTGTGGATACCGAGGATCTTCTGGGTAAGATCTTCAGCACGTTCTGTATTGGGAAGTAGCGCCCGGTGGGCCAACACAAGATCCCACTTGGCACTTTCACTCGGCACTTCCCACTTTCTCCGGGAATCGGTGGCCTGCACTTTGCTGCCGAGGGGGTAATCCGTTACCTTTTGTCTGCCCATGAGCGCCTCGCTGTACAAGAAAGTCGTCCGCCCGCTGCTTTTCTCCGTTGATCCGGAGTCGATCCATCATATCGCCATTGGGGCGCTTGCTGCGGGAGGACCGTTTGCGCAGCCGTTCAAAAAACCTAGTGATCCGCGTCTCGAACGCACGGTTTTCGGTGTGAAGTTTCCAAATCCTGTCGGCCTTGCTGCGGGCTTCGACAAAAACGCGGTCGCTTTGGCGGGATGGGAGGCGCTCGGGTTTGGTTTTGCTGAGGTCGGAACGATCACGGCCAAAGCGCAGCCGGGAAATCCGAAGCCGCGTATCTTCCGCATTCCGGAGCAGCAGGCACTCATCAATCGGATGGGCTTCAATAACGATGGAGCCGATGCGATCGCGGGCAGGCTTCGGCGGTTAAAGGAAGACGAGCGCTGGCCGAATATCCCCGTCGGCATCAATCTGGGGAAATCAAAGGTGACGCCAATCGAAGAGGCCACCAGCGATTACCTCCTTTCTTTCGAGCGGCTGCATCAGTTTGGAGATTACTTTGTCCTGAACGTCTCTTCCCCAAATACCCCAGGGCTCCGCAGCCTTCAGGATCGCGGGGCTCTCGATGATCTTCTCGGGACGATCCAGCGCCGGAACACGGACAAAAAGCCGCTGCTGCTGAAGATCGCGCCGGATCTCGAGTGGAGCGCGATCGAGGAGATCCTGGGACTTGTGGAAGCACATCAGTTGGCGGGGATCATCGCCACCAACACCACGAGTGAGCATTCCTGTGTGCCCGAGGGCAAACGCCAGCAGGGCGGCCTCAGTGGCGGACCGCTGCGTCAGCGTTCCACGGAGATCATCAAGTTTCTGACCGAGCGCACGAAACTGCCGATCATTGCCGCTGGTGGAATCATGGATGTGGATGCCGCCCTTGAGAAATTCGACGCCGGAGCCTCCCTGATTCAGCTCTACACCGGTTTTGTTTATGAAGGGCCGGGGCTGATCCGCGGCATCTGTGACGCGCTTTTGCGGAGAGGGTAGCTACAAAGAGGCACAAGAGATGCAAAAAGGGAGACGGTTTCGTCTCCCTTCTTTTTGTGCTCTCTGAGATTCACGCGCGATCCCGGCGGTCAGCGGCGTGACCGCCCTGCCGCCGGGAGCTTTTCGCAGATCGTCAGCTCAGGGCATGGTCGGCCAGTCTTCCGGCATCCATGCGGGAAGATTCTGAATGGAAGCGCGGGCGCTTTCGCTGGTTGGAACGCCCCACGCTTGGAAGAATGGCCCGAGGTTCTTCCCGACCGTCCGGGAGAAGCGCACCATCCACTGATCACGCTTTTCGTCGTCGTTCTTCGGGCGTTCGCTCCGGGACAAGGTCTGATACTCGGCGAAGACTTTCTTATACGGCTCCCAGCCGAAGGCCTTACGGAGCTGGAGATACATCGTGAGTGCGAGGAATGGATCGTCCTTCCAGCGCTGGAAGTTGGCGCGGGTGGCGAGGTGCTTCCTCAGGCGCTCGGAAACGCGGGCCGGCTCCATTGCATCGTGTCCGAGGCCGACTGGCAATCCGCACAGTGTCTCGCAGCAATAAAGGGCGAAAAGATTGCAGGTGACCTCCCCGGTTCCCGCAAAGGTCCAGTCGCCAACCTGATGATTGTGGCCCAGTTCATGGAAATGCCCCCAGCTACCCTGTTTCATCTGGGTAAGTGAAACGGAGCGTTCCACCGCGCCAGGGTCGAGGTGGGTCATGATCGGGTAACCGGAATGCATGTAGCCGGCCGAAATCTGCACATCGGCAACAATCCGCTCGGGGCGTTCGCGCTCGCGCGAGATCGCGGCGAGGTCCGCGGTGGCGTTCAGCACGTCATCCCAGAAACGCATCAGCTCCTCGGGATTCTCCAGGCTGCGGATGGCTGAAGAAGGGACGCTCAGGATGATGTTCCGTGTCCCCAGTTCGGCCCAGGGAGCGGGGGCGTTGCGGATGCGGGAAACCCAGTCAGCCGTGGTCGTCTTGCCGAGAACGAAATGCGGCGCTTCCACCGCTCCACTGATGCTAACCTGAACCGCTCCGAGTCTGCATCCCTTTGGTACATCGATATAGATGAGCCCTCCGAAAGGATTCGCGATCGTTGCCGTCGCCTCGGTGATCTTTGCGGTGCGGGTAATCTCCGGGACGCGTTTCCATTCGGTGAGATGCCAGAGGCTGTCGCTGTGGCAGCCGATTCGGATTCCGAGTCCCGCCTTTGCGGCTTCAGATGACACCTGCACCTTGATCAAAGCACCCGGAGGCGCATAAAGCCCGGTTGAATGCCACTCCGGCACATTCGTTTCGATGGTGAGCGCACGGTTGCTGACGCGTGGCGCATTTGCCGGTACGGCACCGGGAAATGCGTCCGCTGCGGGATGTGCCTTGAGTTGCTCTGGCGCAGCCTCCCGGAGGAGCTGAAGATTGCGGGCAAGAAGAAGGCGAGCCAGCCCCTGATCCTGCTTGAGCGGTTGAGTGGGCGAGGGGAGAACGGAGGCTTCCGGTCGCGAGGCCAGTGCCGCCATCCGCGGCAGGAGGACGGTGTCGCTTGGCGGCACCGCACGCAGGGCATCCGTCAGCGTCGTGCTCGCTTGGGTGAGCGCGGCTTTGGGTGTCGGCT
>CBINJX010000318.1:0-6195 GCA_966251085.1 uncultured Verrucomicrobiales bacterium | reverse complement strand
GGGACCTTACAGATGAAGAACTTCTGGCTTTTCGCGACCTCTTGACTCTACGCGAAGTCCGGCCCAAGGAGAGGATTCTCGAGGAAGGTAGTGTGGTGACACACTTCTATATCATTTGCGACGGTGTGTTTCACATTCGTCGCCTCGCTCAGAAACGAGAGATGCTGATGGGCCGCCTTGGCCCTGGGGATTTCTTCGGAGAAATCAATCTCTTCGATCCAGGGGTAGCCACGGCTAGCATCTATGCAATGAGCCAAGGGCTTCTCGCCGTAGTGGATTACGACTGCCTGAGAAAATTCCTGAGCGAAAATCCGGCGACCGGCTACAAGATCGTCGCAGCGATGATGAGACAAACCGTACAGCGCCTTCGCAACACGAGCTCCAAGCTCGTCCACTCGGTTTACTGGTCGAGTCAGGGTGCCGGCGAAAGCTGAACCGGCGGTATAAATTCAGGCAATTCAGGGGGGACTCCGGGCGCAACAGGTGCGCCCGGATGCGCGACGGGCTCCGCTCGGAGTTCATTGGAAGTCGCAACAAACACACGGTCCCCTTTTTGCGGCACTCCATTCCGGATATCTGCGATGGTAAACGGGCGACGCCGCGCGGGACTGGTGACGAGTTCAGCGGACTCAGCCCCATTAGTGTAGCTCTTCAGAGCCAATCCTGCTGGAGGTGTGGGCAGCAGGCCATTGTCGATCAGAACGAATTGGCTCTCCGGATTTACGAGCGCGATGGTACCGACGAAGGCGGGCTGGCTCACCACCGGTCTGGTGGATTTCTTTTTTTCCGAAGTGGCGCACCCGGTCGAGCAGATCACGGCACATACGGCGAACGGGACAGTGACGATGGTTCGGAGCTCCATGGGCGCGCAAACTAGATGGCCGTCACGGCACAAGGCGAGCGCTCACTTTGGGGGCTGCGTGAACTTAGTGAAACAAAGTTTCGGAAAATCCTTTGACTCTCCACCAGGTCTCAGCATAGATTCCCGCCACTTCGCAGGTGAGGTGGCTGAGTGGTCGAAAGCAGCGCTTTGC
Organism: uncultured Verrucomicrobiales bacterium; assembly: GCA_966251085.1. Taxonomy (GTDB): domain Bacteria; phylum Verrucomicrobiota; class Verrucomicrobiia; order Chthoniobacterales; family Chthoniobacteraceae; genus CBINJX01. The sequence continues at coordinate 5,161 of CBINJX010000318.1, read as the reverse complement.
TAAAGCGCCATACCCCTAAAGGGTATCGGGGGTTCGAATCCCCCCCTCACCGCCAGTTTTTTATGAGCAGGAAGGCTCGATACTGGCATTTTCAACGAAGTTTTCCGGACGCAGGGGATTGACCATTGGGAGTTGGCTAACCGGAAAAGTGGAATCCTCTGGAGAAGAACCAGAATAGGATCAGCATTCATGGCTGTCCGGATCGGACTCCGCAGTCCCCCTCTCCCGAATAGTCCTGTGCGGCGCCAATCGCCTTGTTGCGCACGCCCTCACCCGCTCTACTTCAGAGACGACATACGTGGAGAACACAGCTCCTGTTCTCCACGCACACACGAACCGACGTGGACGTCTATTCTACTCTGACGCACTGCTTCATTCTGATCTCCTACTCAGCCCCAAATCGAAAGGTGGTGGTAGTCTCGTAAATCTCGCCCGGTCTCAGCACCGTACTTGGAAAATTCGGTTGGTTCGGAGAGTCGGGGAAGTGCTGCGTTTCGAGACAGAACCCGGTTCGATATCCGTAGGCAGCTCCTCCCTTTCCGATGTCGCGGCCAGTGAGGAAATTTCCGGAGTAGAATTGAATACCGGGTTCCGTAGTCTGCACTTCCAGGAAGCGCCCGGAATGAGGTTCACGGACCCGTGCGGCACGGTGCACTCCAGCAGTGCCGTTTGTCTGCAGCACAAAGTTGTGGTCGTACCCTCCGGCAATCTTCAGTTGCTGATCGGCATCCTCAATCCGCTCCCCTACCCGTCTTGGCTCCCGGAAATCGAATGGCGTTCCCGCAACCGGTGCGAATTCACCTGTGGGAATCAGCACTGGATTTACGGGCGTAAAGCGCTCGGCGAAGATCGTCAGTTCGTGATCGAGGATTGAGCCTGATGCGTGACCGCCGAGATTAAAGTATGCGTGGTTGGTGAGGTTGATCACTGTGGGCCGGTCTGTCGCCGCGCGGTACACGATACGAAGAGTATCGGGTGCACTCAGGGTATAGCTCACTTCGACCCGCAGGTTGCCGGGATAACCTTCCTCTCCATCCGGACTGACTCGCGAGAACTTCACTCCGGGAGCCGCGGTGTCGTTGATCGGCTCACCGCGCCAGATCACACGATCAAAGCCCCCCGGGCCTCCGTGAAGATGGTTTTCTCCATTGTTCGCCGGAAGCGTGTACTCCACCCCGTCCAATGTGAACCGCGCCTTTGCGATTCGGTTTCCGAAGCGGCCGATGATTCCTCCAAAAAAGCTGCTCCCGGCGCGGTATGCCTCGAGAGTATCGTATCCGAGCACCACATCTTCGCGTTTCCCCTTCCGGTCAGGCGCCCAGAGCGAGCAGATGGCACCTCCAAAATCGGTGATCGCCACCTTGATGCCACCGGAAGCCTCAAATGTATAGAGACTCACCGGCGAGCCGTCAGGCATGGTTCCAATAGATTCCTTGGTCACAGTATTCATGTTTCAAAACGAGGTACGCCGGGCCGGTTCCTATTTGCGCCAGCCTTCATCCCTATGCGCTAACAATGGCGGCACAGTAAAATCGAAAACCTGCCACAGGAAAGGATCTGCACCATGCGGTAGAAATGCCGTGGAAAGAGCGCGCGGCCGGCGCCCGAGACAACCACGAAACCTCGATACTATCGGCAGACAGGCCCTGTGCCATGTGAGAGCAGCATGTCCTTGCCTTGAAACGCAAACAACCGCCAGGAAGAACGCAAGTCTTGTCGTCATGCGAACTCCTGGCGGCTGTCGTTAAGGTAGCCTGGATGCCTGTTGGCCTATTTCAACGTCTGGAGGTACGCTTTGATATCCTCCAATTCCTGCGGTTTCAGGACGAGCCCGAGAGGGGGCATTGGAGAAGCCCCGAGTGCCTCGAAGCCCTTTGCTAGTACCTTGCTAGGCTCCACGAGACTCTCAGTGATCGATTCCGGAGTAGCGCGACTGGCGATTCCATCGAGAGCAGGCCCTACGGTGCTGCCCTGGCCCTTGAGGGTATGGCAGAGCACGCAGGCGACCGTCGTGTGCTTGAAGAAGATCTCCTCGCCCCGCTTTGGATCGCCCGTGAGTGTTTTCTCATCAGTTGAGGCGCCACCGGCTTCACACAGCTTAACCTCGTCGAACCAAGCTTCGCCTTTCGACTGGCCATAACCGCCGAACAAGACATTTACGCTCACGGTTGTCCGATCCTCGGAATTGAAGATTGTTTCCACACGTGTCCAATCGGAGTCGCCGCTGACAGCGTTGGTCTGATACGGGGTGCCGTGGACATTGAGCAAAGCGCCGAGAGCTCCGTTCACGCCGCGAGTGCGAACCCAGGCGCTGAGTTGATAATCCGTGTACGGTTGTACTGGAATGTCGGCAAAGAAGCTCGTATCCGCTCCGTCCTGAGATTTCACATGCAGCGAGTTTCTGCCCGAACGAGCGAGCGACGGCATGCTGGAGATATCCCAATTCGCCTTGCCTCTGTAGTGACGCATTTTCCATCCATCAGGCTGGCCACCGCTAGTCATTTCAAACGAGGGATTCGGCAGGATATTCGGTCCCTCAGCACCGCCCCCTGTACGTGCACCGTGCTTGCGTACTGCCACCTTGAATGCCTCACGCAACCACTCGTCTGATTGAACGGCACGATCGCTGCGGAGCGCTCCGACTGCGGTACTCAGCTCTGGCGTTGTTGGAAGCTCTGAAAGTTTCACCAATGCAGCGAGACGCGTCGCGGGATCGGGGTCGCTCAGTGCGTTCGCTGCCATGAAAAGGGTAGCGGCACCGGCATCGAGGCCGAGTGCCCGGATCGCATTGCGGCGTAGCGCCGGGTCCTTCGCGGCGAGTGCAGCTTTGTGCGTAGCTGCATCGAGCGCTCCCAACCCCTGCAGTGTCCAGAGAGCATGGAGGGCCGCCACATGCCCACTGTTCGCCGCGACGATGCCTTTCAGCGAAGCCACAGCATCCGTCTTGCGTCCCTCCACCAGGAGACGCTGGGCCGTCATGCGCCAGAACAGGGTGTCACTGCCGAGCGCCTTAACGAGATCCAGCGTCGCCGCGCCTTTCAGCGAACGGATCACGGGTGCTTTCGCATCGTTCCACACGACCCGATAGATTCGTCCCCTGGAATGATCGCGGAGCGGGTTTTCGTGAGCGCCGCCAACCCCGGTTTTTGCATCATAGCCACCGCGTGTGCGGCTAGGGGTCGGGTTGTGTTGAATGATGAAGTTCTGCCAATCGGCAAACCAGATCGCGCCATCCGGACCAACCTCGGCAAAGACCGGCGACATCCATTCGTCGCTGCTCGCCACGAGATTGAAGCCGTCCTTTGCCACGTAGCCAGCTCCCTGCGGTTGCACATCCATGAGTGCGATAATCTTCATTGTTGGCTCCGTCACCATTGCCTTGCCCTGAAGCCGCTGCGGAAGATTTGCGGAGTAGATGAATGACGAGCCGGCTGCAGATGTGTAGCCGCCAAAGACGTCTACCTGACGGTAGTTCGGCGTGATCGCATGCGCTTTGTCCTCTATGTTGATCTTCTTCCCGGTCATCACCCGCATCCCATTCGGCGTGATGCGAGCGGGAATACCCCCGAAGAAGATCGGCGCATTATTGGCAGTACCGCCGAAGTGATCGCCGGCAGCGTTGAAGCTCTGCCCCCAGGAATTGTTGGAGAACTGGTGCAGAAACTCCAATTCCGAGCCATCCGCTTTGAAGCGATAGGTGCCTTGGGTGAAGTTCATTCTCTTCCCACCCACCGTGCCGTTGTACCCGGAATATCCGACACAGCCGTGGATCCAATTATCGAATCCATAATGAAGACTGCTGGCCTGTGCATGCGTGTCGCCAATCCCCCAGCCTGTCATGATTTCCTCGCGGACATCCGCTTTATCGTCACCGTTGGTGTCCTTGAGGAAGAGAAAGCGTGGAGGCTGCGCAACGATCACACCGCCGTTCACGAGGACGAGCGAGGTCGGGATGTTTAGTTTGTCCGCGAAAACAGTGAACTTGTCCGCACGTCCGTCGCCATCGGTATCCTCACAGATCTTAATCCGGTCGTTACCCATCCCGTTTTTTGAGACGCCGTGCGGATAATCGCTCGTCTCAGCCACCCAACAACGTCCACGCTCATCCCATGCGAGAGCAATCGGCTTGGAGATGTCGGGTTCAGAGGCGAAAAGCTCGAGCCGCATATCGGCGGGAACCTGCGTGCGCTCCATGGATCCCTTCACGCTGAAAGGGTGCTGGAACGTGATCGGCTCTGAGCGCTTTTCGTAATTAGCAACGTGCTGGCTGCGCTCACGCTTTTCCGGCTCACGCTGGGTCAGGAAACGTTCCCAATCACCACGGACGTTATCCCCAACTGCCCAGACAATCGCATTGCGCAACATCTGCTGGAAGTCGGCATTGCTCCATGTACGCTGATCGTGGCCGCTCGCGGTGTAGAAGATTCGTCCCTTTCCCTGCTCACGAACCCAAGTCCACGGCTCGCGCTCGCGCTCGGCCAGCAACTTCCGCCCCTGCGGATTGTGCTGATCGTGCACGTAGCTCTCGTCCCATGTCTCGTATTCGTTCACACCCTTCATGATCGGGTGCGTTTTATCCACGATGGTCGCCTTGAAGACGCCTGCGCCGTGTGACTTGAAGCGTGCGCCCACCATTGCGATAAAGCGCGGTTCGTTTCCGAAACAGGCGCTTGCGGAGTGAATTGGCAGGAAGCCGCGTCCGCTTTCCACATAGGCATTGAGCGCATCAAACTGCTCCGCCGTCATCTTCTCATGATTGGCGTAGAGCATCACCGCATCGTAACGGCTGAGCGTCTCACGGTTCAGGCAATCGGGCGTCGTGAAGTAATCAAAGTAGATTGCATCGCGCCCGAGCTTTTCCATCAGCAGCGCAGCGCTTGCGCTACTGTTGTGGACGCGATTGTCCTCGTGCCCAAGGAAAAGGACACGAATCGGTCTCGGGGCGGCATCAGCCACCACCACGAGAGCAAGGGTGGCTAATAGGACGAGAAAGCGAGTCATATAAGTGAGGTGGTGGCGATAGCTCCGGACCGGAGTCATTCCTCGGGGATGATGAAGCCGCCCGATTCCCCAATCGAGCGGCTCCTGTCCCCCGAATCGGGATAGGCTTCAAAAGAAGTATCCCGCTCCGTTCTGCTATGCGTTGCAGAGTTTCTTAGTT
>CBINJX010000317.1:0-6213 GCA_966251085.1 uncultured Verrucomicrobiales bacterium | reverse complement strand
ATGTGGATAGTGATGGCGACGGTGTCACGGATTGGGAGGAACTCACCTTGGGGTATGATCCGAACAGTTCCCGTACCAGCGGTATCGATGGAGACGACGATCTAACGTCCATTACAAAAGCGCTGAAGGCGACAAACGTTGTCAGCATCACGGCCGCCGAGCCAAATGCGTCTGAACCAAACACACAGGGGACGGGTGTGAAGTCGGGCGTCGTCCGTATCTCCAGATCCGGCAATCTGAATGCGCTCACGATTCGCTACTCTGTGGCCGGTGCTGCTACCGGCGGTGTCGATTACGCGGCGCTGTCCGGAGAGGTAACACTGCCCGTTGGAGCGCAATCGGCAACGGTCGAGGTCACCCCGCTTCCGGATACAATCATAGAATCATCCGAGGCGGTGATCGTTTCTATCCAAACCGACCCGAGCTACACGCTCGGGCAACCGGCTACCGCGGGTGTGCTGATCGCGGATGCTGCACAGCCGAGTGGAGACGGGGTGCTTGCGCAGTATTGGAACAACACGTCGTCAACTATCCCGGCGTTCGCAAACACGAATGTCACGCCGAATACGACGCCGCCGCGGCTGAGTCGGGTCGAGCCGCAGGTCGACAACACCTGGGGTACGGCATCGCCAGGGACGGGGGTGAATACGGATTATTTCGTCAGCCGTTACACCGCCGATGTCCTGCCGGAGTTTTCGCAGGTGTACACTTTCGAAGCGACGGTGGAGCGGGGAGGGCGGCTCTGGGTGGACGGTAAGCTTCTTTTCAGCAACTGGGGCAGCAGTCCTTCGGCCGGTACGTATAGTGGGACGATCGAACTTCAGGGCGGTCGCCGGTATCCGATCGTATTCGAACACATGGCACGCTCTGGCAACGCTACTGCGATTCTCCGCTGGGCAAGCCAGAATCAGCCGAAAGAGGTGATTCCGCAAAATCGCCTTTTCTCAAATGTGCCGCCACAGATCACGAGTGTACTCGAGGCGTTGCTGATCCAGGGCAGCCCTGAGTTTACCTATCAGATCGAGGCCAGTGGCAATCCCACCAGTTTTCATGCGGCCAATTTGCCGGCGGGGTGGAGCATCAATCCCGCCACCGGAGTCATTACGGGATCTCCGACCACTGCGGGTGAGTGGGATATCGTGCTTACGGCGACGAACGAGAGAGGTTCCGGGAGTGCGATTTTCCGTCTGAATGTGATTTCCACCGGCGGCGGGATCACGCGCGATGTCTGGAATGGGATCAACGGAACGGAGCTGGCGGCAATCCCGCTGAATGGGCCGCCCTCGGACTCCTCCGGGGTGAGTTCTCTGGAGGCTCCACAGGATGCCGGGGACAACTATGGACAGCGACTGCGTGGATACCTTCATGCTCCGGCAACGGGCGTATACCAATTCTGGCTGGCGGCGGATGCTTCGGCGGAGCTTTGGATTGCGGATGATGAAGAGCCGGTGAACAAATTCCTCCGCGCGGCGGTATCGGCGCCGGGTGCCGGATATCGCGATTGGGCCAATGCTGCCCAAACTCCGTTGTTATGGCTCGAGGCGGGCCGACGCTACTACATCGAGGTCCTCCACAAGGAGGCGAACGGTGGTGATCATGTCTCCGTCGGATGGTTGAAACCTGATGATACGGGCGTCGGTCCGAGTGAGGTAGTGCCGGGATACGCTCTGTCTCCCTGGGCTCCGCCCGTAAGTGGCGAGACAGGCGGTACGCTGTACACCACCAGCATGTCCGCTCAAGGGGCCGCAGCTACTGGCGGGTATGGGAGTGCGACCCTCCGCCTGAGCGCTGATGAAACCCAGGCGATCCTCACCTTCACCTACGCAAACCTGACCACCCCGGTTACGGCCAAACACGTCCATGCCGATCCGTGGAATGGGAAGCCGAGTGAGATCATTTACGACATCGACGACTTCCAGCCGCGGCAGGATGGCAGCTACGTCTGGGATATCGTTCCCACGGGCAGTTATTCCGCGGCGGACATCGTACAGGTAATCAAGGACGGCGCTGCGTATATCAACATTCATACGGGGAACTATCCCAACGGGGAGATCCGTGGAAACTTCCGCTTCCAGGATGGCGTGGCGACGTTCACCGCGCCTGCGCTGCAGACGTGGACGGATCCCAACAGCGCTGCGAACAGCGAGAGTGCAAAGAACCCGGATGGCGCTGCGAGATTCCTGATCCAGGCGACCTACGGTCCTACGCCCCAGGAGATCTCGCGTGTGCAGTCCATGGGCTTCGAGGCCTGGATCGAAGACCAGTTCACGAAACCGCCGTCGCTGCACATGGATGAAGTGGATGCGAATCGGAATGTGACAAATCCCGGCGGCTCTACGTACCCCAACAATCTCACCCGAAATGCATGGTGGAAACGCTCCGTCACCGCGCCGGATCAGCTCCGTCAGCGTGTGGCTTTCGCACTGAGTGAGATTGCAGTCGTCTCGACGGAGGGACCACTTTCGGACCGCGCGAATGCAGTCTCGGACTATTACGACACGCTTCTGACCGACGCTTTCGGAAACTTCCGGACGATCCTCGAGAATGTAACGCGACATCCGGCCATGGGGCGTTATCTCGACATGCTCCGGAACGATAAACCCGACAAAACCTCGGGCCGTATCCCGAATGAAAACTACGCCCGCGAGATCCTCCAGCTTTTCTCCATCGGCCTGTACCGGATGCATCCGGACGGCTCCCTCGTGCTGAACTCGAAGGGGCTCCCGATCGCGACGTATGATCAGGAAGTCATCATGGGTTTTGCCCATGCGTTCACCGGCTGGGATTACAATTACACAGGCAGCTACCGGACGAGTTTCGGCGCCAGTTCAAACTGGATCGAGCCGATGCGGGAGGTGCCGAGCCGGCATTTCACCGGACCGAAACGGATTCTGAACAACGTCGTGCTGCCCGGCATGCCGACGTTCAACAATCAGCCGCTGGACCCGTACGCCAGCCCGAGCAGCAGCGTCCGGGCAGATCCGACGTTCCATGGATTGGCTGTCGCAGAACTGAAGGCGACGCATGACTCGATCTTCCATCACCCGAACGTCGGCCCGTTCATCTGTCGGCAATTGATTCAACGTCTTGCCACCAGTACTCCAAGCCGGGGGTACATTCATCGTGTCGTGCAGGCCTTCAACGGCGAGCGCAATGTGCACGGTGTCCGAACCGGAGTGCGGGGTGACATGAAGGAGGTGATCAAGGCGATCCTTCTCGACTACGAGGCGCGCTCAGCGTCGATGCTCACCCGGCAGGGGTATGGGAAACAGCGGGAGCCTGTGCTTCGAATCACTGCGCTGGCACGCGCCTTCCAGCCGGTATCGGATATCACGGGAATCTATCTGCAGAACGGAGCGACGATTACGGTCGCAGCGTCCGCTCCACACGGTTTGAGCACTTCGAACAATGTGCTGCTGAGTTTCACCGGTTTGCCGGCTGCTGCGGGTGGTTCCTACAGTGTGGCCTCGATCAATGGCAGCAGCTTTGCCGTGAGGGCAAAGGATGCGGTAAACATTTCGAGCTATCGCCAGGATAACGGCACGGCCGGACAACCGGGTACGATCATCCGTATCGACACCAGCAATTCGCACGGGCTCACGACGGGCGACATGGTCACGCTCGATTTCTCGTCCGGTACGCCGACAGCACCCGCGGATGGCGTGTACCAGGTTTCAGTCGTCGATTCGAATACGTTCACCTGTACAGCGGCGGATACGGCTTCCCGCACCGGTGGCAATTTGTCCGGTGTCGTAGCCTGGCTGAAAGGGGGATACCGGCAGTCGTCTTCCGATACAACCGTCACGATCACCTGCGCGACTCCCCACGGGCTTACCTCCGGTGAAGAGGTTTCGTTCGCCTTCGAGATCGATTCCGGCTCGGCGCTGCCGAACGGGATCTATTCGGTCACGGTTCTGAATGAGACGGAGTTTACGATTGTGGCTCCGACGGCAGCGAGCCGTTCGGGTGAGTTCGTAGCCGGCATCAACGTTCCCAACGTCGTGGCGGCCAAGCTGAGCCGCTCCGGCAACGTCACTGCCGGGATCAGCACCTGGCGGATGGATAGCACCGAGACCGATCTTGGGCAGACGCCTCTCGATTCTCCGACGGTCTTCAATTACTTCGAGCCTGATTACCAGTTCCCGGGAACGCTTGCCCAGGCGGGGTTTGTAACGCCGGAGTTCCAACTCACCTCGGATACGAACGTCGTCCGGCAGTCGAACTTCATCTATAACGGAGTATTCAATCCCAGCAGTTCCTCCGCGATGTTCAGCGCCTTCAAGTCCGGAGGAGGCGCAATCGGACTGGACTTCACACCGTGGACAAACGGCACGCTCTCGGAGGCTTGGCTGGGAGCCAAGCCGGCTCCCTCGGAGGCTTGGACGAGCAATGCAAACATCGGGGCGCTGGTGGATCGCCTGAATACGCTACTGCTGGGCGGACAACTGCCGTCGACTGGAACGAACAACTACACGACCAACCCGCGCACCATCGTCAATGCAAAGCAGGTGATCGTCGATTTCGTCACGAACACAGCGAACGTCAGCTACAACAACAACTCTCCATCCGACGCCGAGAAGCGGAATCGCATGCGTGCGATCGTTCACCTGATCACCACGTCTCCAGACTTCACGATCCAGAAGTAAACACCATGGACCCCCAGAACCTTCCGAATCTTCTCACCCGCCGGGATTTCTTCCGGCAGGCTGCGTGCGCTGGTGTCGGCACACTTGCTATCAGCGCGGCGCTGCGCGATTGCCGGCTGATCAATTCCGCCCTGGCGCAAGGTGGCGCGAACGCCTTCTCTGATTACAAGGCACTGATCTGCGTCTTCATGTCAGGAGGCAACGATTGTAACAACCTGATCATTCCCAGGGGGAGTGGTTACGGCAACTACGCGGCAATTCGCCAAAACCTCGCAATTCCGGAAGCGACACTCCACGCGATCTCGCCGGAGAATAATGACGGGAACGATTACGGGTTTCATCCGGCATGCGGAGGGCTTCCCGTGGGGCAGACCGGACAGGCGGTCGGTGGTCTCGCAAAGCTTTTCGACGAGGACAAACTGGCTGTGTGCTTCAACGTCGGGCCGCTGGTCTATCCAATGAACCGCGCCCAATATCTCAATCGCTCGGTGCCGCGTCCCCCGCAGTTGTTCTCCCACAGTGACCAGGTGACACATTGGCAGACATCACTGCCGGATCAACCGGCGCGGAGTGGATGGGGTGGGCGCATTGCAGACCTGCTGAGCCCGATGCAGAATGAGTTGCTGAGCGACCCGGCGGAGCGTGCAAAGATCGCGCTTTGTACGTCGATCGCCGGGGCGAACACGTTTGAGGTCGGAAATGTCGTTCAGCAATATCATGTCTCCTCGAGTGGTGCGGTGCTGATGAATACCGGCAGCGGAACCTCGGGAAACAACCGGCTGCAGGCGGTGAATGATCTGCTGGCGATCAATTCGCCAAATCTGATGCGGAACGCGTACTCCGACGTCTTGGAACGTTCGATCGCAACGGGGCAGTTGCTTTCTACCGCAATTGAACCGACGCGAGATTCCGGGACGGGTGCGCAGTGGTCATGGACGGTGCCATTTCCGAACACCAGTCTCGGCAATCAGCTCAAGATGGTGGCACGCTTGATTGCCGCTCGGCAGAACCTTGGAATGAAGCGGCAGATATTCTTTGTCTCTGTCGGCGGTTACGACACGCACACGTCCCAGGTCGGCGATAACGCGCATGTCGGTGATCCGCTTTACGGTCCGCATGCCAGTCTGCTCTTTGAATTAAGCCAATCGCTGTTCTCCTTCCAGCGTGCGATGAAACAGCTGGCGGAATTAACCAGCCATCCAGTACTGCCGAATGATCCTGCGCTGGAGAGCCGCGTAACTGCCTTCACCGCAAGCGATTTCGGGCGCACCTTTCCCACGAACGGGCAGGGGAGTGATCATGGATGGGGCTCGCACCATGTGGTCGTTGGCGGAGCTGTCCGTGGTGGTAAAACGTATGGCCGATTCCCTGTGCTTCAGATCAAGGGACCGGATGATACCGATACGGGACGATGGATCCCGAGTATGTCCGTGGATGAATATAGCGCGACCCTGGCGAAATGGTTCGGTGTTTCACCCACCTACATGAGTACGGTGTTCCCAAATATCGGCCGATTTGCGAAACCGGATCTCGGCTTCATGATGTGACGATCTGATAGAATGACCAA
>CBINJX010000316.1:0-6223 GCA_966251085.1 uncultured Verrucomicrobiales bacterium | reverse complement strand
CCGATGCCGGTGCTCGACAGCAGCGCAAAGACGTTGATGCCGGGAAAGATCGTGACCTCGTTCTGCTTCGGAACCCGCCGTCTGTACGACTATGTGAATGACAACCCGCGGTTTGCGTTTATGCCGACGGAGTTCACGAACGACCCGTTCCAGATTGCTCAGAACCGTAGGATGGTCGCCGTAAGTTCTGCCCTGGAAGTCGACCTCACCGGGCAGGTTTGCGCGGATTCCATTGGCGAGACGTTTTACTCCGGATTTGGTGGACAGGTGGATTTCATTCGCGGCGCAGCGCGAAGCGAGGGAGGGAAACCGGTCATCGCACTGGTCTCCACGGCAAAGAGTGGAACTGTTTCCCGCATCGTTCCTACTCTCAAGCCCGGCGCGGGAGTCGTGACATCACGTGCGGATGTGCATTACGTGGTGACCGAGTTCGGAGTGGCGGAACTGCATGGAAAATCCGTGCGCGAGCGGGCGCTTGCCTTGATCAACGTTGCGCACCCGCAGTTTCGGGAAGATCTGCTCCGGCAGGCGCGGGAGCGGAAACTGGTGCATCCGCAGCAGATCGCCCTGCCCGCAGGACTACGACCGTACCCGCTCAAGTATGAATTCGAGGCGACGTTCGATGGAAACCGGCCGGTGCAATTCCGCCCGATCCGTCCGACGGATGAGCGCCTGTTGAAGGAGATCTTCTACTCCCATTCCGAGGAAACGATCCTCCAACGGTACTTCACAAATCTCCGTCATCTTCCACACGAGCAGGTGCAGAAGATGGTGACTCTGGATTACCAGAATGAGATGGCGCTCGTGGGACTTGTACCTCACGAAGGGGCGGAAAGAATTGCCTGCGTTGGGCGTTACAACCGCACGGCTCAGGCCGACACGGCGGAATTCATAATCACCGTTCGTGACGAACTGCAGGGAAAGGGACTCGGTAAGATGCTTCTCACCCGCCTCATGCAGGTAGCCCGGGAAAACGGGATCGCAAATTTTCAGGCACGTTTCCGGGCGGATAACCAGCGTTTTCGAACCATGCTGCAGGAGACGGTCGGGAGTGTGGATTCGACGCTGGATGGGGAGTTTCTTTCCGTCAGGTTTCCGCTTCCATTGAAAGTTAACAGTTGAGGGGTGACGTGGGGAGGGGGAGGGGGGAGTGCCACGCAACTGCGGATCAAAGGAGAATGAATGAGGTTGTCGGAGCTTGAGTTGTTCTGATGCGAGCCCTGCTTGTTCCTCCCTTGGCGCTCTCAACTGCCGCTCACAGGTGATTTTGTGCTAGTGAAAGAATCCACCGTGCTAGCGCTCTCTTGCACTTGAGGTTACAAGGGGCGCATCATGAATGCCGTCGCCCTTATCACCGGCTCCTCCCGAGGCATTGGCCGTGGGATCGCTATCGAACTGGCCCGAAGTGCGACACATGACCTGATCATCAATTACGCGGGCAATGAGGCTGCGGCGCAGGAATGCCGCCAGCTCTGTCTCGATGCAGTGGCTGTAAACCGCGAGATCCGCGTGGAGATCGTTCAGGGTGATATTTCTAATCAGGAAGACCGCGAGCGGCTGATTAGTTTCGCGAGGGAGCGATTCGGCCGTCTGGACCTTCTGGTGAATAATGCAGGTGTCGCTCCAAATGTTCGCGCCGACATGCTGGAAGCGGGGGAGGAGAGCTTCGATCGACTGATCTCGATCAATCTCAAAGGACCGTACTTTCTCACTCAGTTGGCTTCCAAGCTGATGATGGAATCGGCTCCGCTGCCCGAGATGCCGCGTGCCGTAGTGAACGTAACGAGCATCTCGGCTTACACGGCCTCCACAAACCGCGGCGACTACTGCATTGCCAAGGCAGGGCTTGCGATGATGACCAAACTTTACGCCGCGCGGCTGGCAGAATTCGGCATCAGTGTTTTTGAAATCCAACCCGGCGTCATCGAGACCGATATGACTGGGCCAGTAAAAGCAAAGTACGACGCGCTCTTTGCCCAGGGACTGACTCCCATCAACCGCTGGGGACAGCCATCCGATATCGGAAAAACCGTCGTGGCAATTGCCCAAGGACTTCTGCCGTACTCCACGGGCCAGGTTCTCAACGTCGATGGTGGTTTCCATCTGCGCACACTCTGATCCAGTTTTCTCCCGCACTTTTCCCCTCTCATGATTCAGATCGATTACGCCCTCCAGCCCTCGGACCTGAAAAAGAAGATTGCCCGCGTATGGGAAGCTTCCGCGCCCAAGATCCGCAGTATTGACCGCGACTACAAGCCTGGTGCGGCGACGCCGGTGTTCACGATCAAAGGCAAATATACCGCACGCGGTTGGACGGAGTGGACTCAGGGATTTGTCTATGGCTCGGCGATTCTCCAGTTCGATGCCACGGGAGATGAGCGTTACCTCCGTGTCGGGCGTGACGGCACTTTCAAAAGGATGGCCCACCACATCACGCACATCGGCGTGCATGATCATGGGTTCAATAACGTCTCCACGTACGGCAACCTGTGGCGTCTCATGGGCGAGGGGAGAATCCCGGATAATGAGCGCGAACGTGATTTCTACGAACTCGCGTTGAAATGCTCCGGCGCAGTACAGGCAGCCCGCTGGACCAGCATCGGCCACAAGAAAGGCTACATCTACTCCTTCAACGGTCCCCATTCGCTCTTTGCGGATACCATCCGTTCGCTGCGAGCGCTGGCTGTGGGGCATCAGCTCGGACACGTGCTGATGGGGGAAAAAGATGCGCAGATCTCGCTTTTGCACCGGCTGATCGAACATGCCCGGACAACCGCCGCGTACACCGTGTACTATGGGGAAGGACGCGACGCGTACGACATTCGCGGTCGTGTCGCCCATGAGAGCGTCTTCAATACGAACGACGGCTCCTATCGTTGTCCCAACTCGCAGCAAGGATTCTCGCCATTCACCACGTGGACCCGTGGTCTGGCGTGGGTAATGTGTGGCTATGCGGAACAGCTGGAATGGCTCGCTACTCGTCCGGATGAAGAGCTGGTTCCCTTCGGCGGGCGCAAGGAGATCGAGGAGATGATGCTCAAGGCCGCACGTGCGAGCTGTGACTTTTACATCGAGAACACGCCGCCGGACGGTATCCCTTACTGGGACACTGGCGCGCCGAACCTTCACCGTCTCGGTGAATACCTGAGCCGCCCGGCGGAGCCATTCAACGATTGGGAGCCGGTTGATAGTTCGGCTGCGGCAATCGCTGCCCAGGGGCTACTCCGTCTCGGCTGCTATCTCGCAGTCATCAAACAACAGGCAGAGGAGGGTGCACGTTACTGGCAGGCGGGACTCACGGTTCTCCGGACGCTTCTCAGTGATACCTATCTGAGCAGGGATCCAAAGCCCCAAGGGCTGCTGCTTCATAGCGTTTACCCTCGGCCAAATGGCTGGGATCACATTCCCGAAGGCCGGAAGGTACCCTGTGGTGAGGCATGTATGTGGGGCGATTACCACATGCGCGAACTCGCTCTCTATGTGCAGCGTGCCGCCGATGATGCGCCGTATCTCGCCTTTTTTGGCTCACAAGCCGCTGAGACGATCCTGGCCAAGAACGCTGTCGAAAACGCAAAGCAATCCGAAGCTCCTCTCGCCCGATGATCATTTCCGACCTCTCCCAGATCGAAGGCCGCCGTTATCCGGCCCGACGCCGCACGCAGAACCTCGTCGGTGGAATGGCCCCGATTCAGGCGACGAATTTCTCCATGGGCAATGTCACCCTCGACCCAAATGGCGGGCAGGTGCCATGGCATAACCAGGAGCAGGAGGAGATCTATTTCATCGTCGAGGGCACCGGTGAGATGTGCCTCGGCGAGGAGCGCCGCACGGTGACCACCGGGCAAGCCGTTTACATTCCGTCAGGTGTCTTTCACCAGCTGACCAACATTGGCGACACGCCACTCCGGATGATCTATTGCTATGGACCGGCCGGTGACGTGGCGCACTGGAGGCAGGAACTGAGCGGCACATTGCCCCGTGCAGGCATCGAAGCTCCGCCTCTCCCTGAAGGGGCTCACCCTCAGTGCACGGATGCGCCGACTGACAGCTGAGGCTGTCAAGTGACACTGTCCGCACAGAATCACTTTCCCTCGGCGCAATCGCTTGGCATCGTCCTTCCATGAACCAGTCGCAGCAGGAAGCCATCGACCGCGTATTTGAAATCCTCAGTGAGCATTTCGATCACGTGGTGATCGCCGTCGGAACATACGACGAGGACAAGCAATACACCACAGCCGCTTCCTTCACCGGAGGTGTCGCCGCAGCCATTGGCCTCTGCAAACTGTATGAGTCCAAGTGGACAAAGGAACACCTCTGGGGCCCGGACGAGTACGAGCATTGAGTGCCAAGTGCCGAGTGAAAGTGACAAGTGAGGGCGCGTGCCATGAGTGCCAAGGGGCTGGAAAATTTTGGAGGGTACCAGAAAGCACGCGAGCTCTTTTGCTTGGTTGTCACCGACTTTGGACCGCTTGCTAAAGATGCTCGTTGGAATCGCTTGGTTTCACAGCAGGTGGCCAGTGCGGATTCTATCTGTGCCAATATTGAAGAAGGGTATGGCAGAGGTACGAAGAAGGAGTTTGCTCATTTCCTGGTAATTGCTCGCGGCAGTGCGTGGGAAACCCGCGGTCGCTACGAACGTATGGGGTTCTGCCTTGTACCTGAAGTTATCCAGTCCCGCACTTCGCTTTGCAGCGAGATCATAGCGATTCTCACAGCCACAATTCTCTCCCTCCGGAACACGCGTTAACAAGAAACCACTTGGCACTTTCACTTGGCACTCTTCACTCTATGACGACAAAACCTCTCGGAATTATCCTCACCGGCGTCACAGGACGCATGGGCACGAATCAGCATTACCTCCGCTCGATTCTGGCCATCATGAAACAAGGGGGAGTGAAGCTCCGTGATGGCTCGGTGGTGATGCCCGAGCCTGTGCTGGTGGGCCGGAATGAAGGGAAACTACAGGCGCTCGCCAAGATGGCGGGTGATCTGCCCGTTCGCTGGACCACGGATCTGGATTCCGTGCTCAACGATGAGCGGAACACAATCTACTTCGATGCTCAGACAACCGGTCGCCGGTTTGATGCTGTCGCGAAGGCAATCGCCCTCGGGAAACACGTCTATTGCGAGAAGCCTACAGCGGTTTCTACCGACCAAGCATACGAACTGTACCAGCTCGCGAAGAAAGCCGGGGTCAAACACGGCGTCGTGCAGGACAAGCTGTGGCTGCCGGGATTGGTGAAGCTGAAGGCGCTGATCGACCAAGGATTTTTCGGTGAGATCCTCAGTGTGCGTGGTGAGTTTGGCTACTGGGTGTTTGAGGGCGACGTGGTGACACCTCAGCGTCCTTCGTGGAATTACCGCAAGGAAGACGACGGCGGTATCATCGTCGATATGCTCTGCCACTGGCGTTACGTGCTGGATAACGTCTTTGGCAAGGTTCGCTCCGTCTCCTGCCTCGGCGCCACACATGTGAAGCAGCGCTGGGACGAGAACGGTCAGCCGTACAAATGCACGGCCGACGATTCCGCCTATGCCACCTTCGAACTCGAGGGCGGTATCATCGCAAACTTCAATTCCTCCTGGTGCGTTCGCGTCCGCCGGGATGATCTCCTCACGCTTCAGGTGGATGGCACCAGGGGCAGCGCGGTTGCGGGTCTCCGCGATTGCGTCGCGCAGTCTCAGGCCGCCACTCCGCGGTGCGTCTGGAACCCAGATATCGATTCACCGATTCGCTATGGCGACGGCTGGAACCGTGTTCCCGATTGGCAGGTGTGTGATAATGCGTTCAAGGCACAATGGGAGCTCTTCCTCCGTCATGTCGCTGCGGATGAGCCCTTCCCGTGGACGCTTCTCGAAGGCGCGAAAGGCGTGCAGCTCGCCGAACTTGGCCTCAAGAGCTGGGAAGAGCGCCGGTGGTTGGATGTGCCTGAGCTAAAGGCGTAAGGCGTCTGAGTATGTGGTAGGGGACTCGTGCCGCGAGTGCTTTCTCGGATGTGAAATAACTTTCGACACGTCATCCCGGCGGTCGGCGGCGCGACCGCCCTACCGCCGGGATTCTTTTTGGTCCGCAAAACGTTTTGAGGGGCGTCACAACTCGCGCTCGGAGTTGTGGTCGGATGGGGAGGCATGCGACAGTCGCACATGCCTCGGAAGTTCCAACCTCCTGAAATCTGTCCTGTCTGTGGTGAGGACGTGCCTCGGAATGCGAAAGCGTGTCCCG
>CBINJX010000315.1:0-6229 GCA_966251085.1 uncultured Verrucomicrobiales bacterium | reverse complement strand
CCCGAATGGGCATTCTGCAAAAACGATGCCGCCCCTCACTCTCGTACGCCTGCATATAGTCGTAACCTCTCGGCTGGAGGTGTGCCGGTAGGGCGGCTGAAATTTAGAAGAAAGTAGCGGTATGAAACAAAACTCGGAAGTACAGGAGCCAGTCGGCTTCTCATGAGAAGACCGATACGCTGCACAGCTGCGACTCTTTCAATATGAGCAGACGATTACTCGAGTTCGTTGCGATGGTGCTCGTCGGAGACGGCATACTCTCGCTCATCGATCCCAAACGCCACTGCCTGCTGTGGGATGTAGGCCCAAAGGTGTGGCGGAGTGCTGTTGATGAATTTGTAAGTCATCCCGAAATAACGCGTGGCGTTGGCTTGGCCGAGGCGGTTTTCGGGGTGTGGCTGGCCACACAGCAGAAGCCAAGACTTAGAGAGCGATTCACCCAACGCGCGAGGAATCTGGCTGGAGTCTGAGGATTACAGCCAAGCAGAAGCATTCCACAACCACCCCCATAACAGCAATCCGTGAAAGGACTATACCTTAGAAGCGCACCCGTCAGGACTCGAACCTGAAACCTTCTGATCCGTAGTCAGATGCTCTATCCAATTGAGCTACGGGTGCTTGCTCTTTGACCTTTCGGTCATCTCCTACCGAGGAAGTATATCCCAAAGCAGTAAACTGCAAACCGGCAACAAGCGCACCCGTCAGGACTCGAACCTGAAACCTTCTGATCCGTAGTCAGATGCTCTATCCAATTGAGCTACGGGTGCTTGCTTATTTACCGGCCTTTCGGTCGGGGGCGTGATAGAACCACCAAACCGATATACGCGCAACTGGATTTTGCGAAATTTGGAAAAAAGTTTCCACGGAGGATCCCGTTGTAAGAGCAGCGCATCCCTGCTCGTAAAATTCGAAAGAAGAAGCCCGGCAACTGAGCGGCGGAAGCCGTCAATTGCCGGGCTGGAGTGTCGTCCACGCGAGTAAGTGTGGGACTCGCGGAGCGCGGAAAACTAACTTGAGCAAACTTGAGACTGCAGCGGTCCGGCAGAGTAGAATCGGCACTCGGCGGCCATCTTTGAGCGGAAGAATGGATCAACTCATTCTTTCGCGATCCCTATGATCGGTAAGGGCGGCTCTTGCGGTCTGCTGAGCGACCGGTTCTAAAGTCCTTCAACTTGGCTCAATACCCACGAATACTCGCGGGCGATACTGCGGACGATATCGCCTGGATGTACAGCCGGCGGCAGCACGTCGAACATGTATGTCTCGATTTCCAGGTGAGGGCAGAGAGCGCTGCGCAACTCGTGCACGAAATCGGGCGTCAGTTGGTCGGATGTGGACTGCAACGGACCATCACCGTTGAAAAATAGCGGCACGTGGAAATGGACACGGAGTTCCTCGACGTCAGGAAGATTGGGCAACTCATCGAGTGCATCCGGCAGATCGTACCACGCAAGCCGCTCACCAGAAGCGGTGCGGGCCTTAACCTGATGCAGGTACACCGGTTCTTCAAACTTTCGAAGAGCCTCCCAGCTCTCGGGATTCGACTTCGCGCGAAGCGCAGAGCTGAATTGCACCTTGGAGATCCGGATTCCTTCGTTCCGATAGGCTCGCAACGACTCGGCGAGATCCTCAAACTGGAGGGCGACATGGCACGTGTCGAAGCAGACGCCGAGATGCCGGCGAAGCGCCTCTTCCGCGCGGTTGCGGTCACAATTCAGCAGGCGTTCCACTTCATCTACACCACGGGTCAGAAGAACGTCTTTGAAGAAGCTGATTGTCTCGGCTGTCGTTTCAAGGAAGCAGTCCGGCTCCGGTTCGAGGCCGAGATGGATTGTGCGGCCCGTATCATCGCGGATTGCATCGAGATAAGCGACGCAGGCCGCGAGATTATGCGCCATTGCCGTCTTCTCATCCTCGGTGGTAATCCACGGTTTGAAGGAACCCGGTACAGTACTGATGCTGCCTTCAATAGCGTCCGGGAGAACAGCTGCGAGTACGTCCGCGAGCTGCATCGTGTAATCCCGCCGTTCCGGCGTGCGCCAATCCGGAGCGTACACGTTTTCCTTCACGCGGCCCTGGTGAAAGCGGCCGTAAGGAAAGCCGTTGATGGAGAACGGGTACAGCTGATTGGCCTGGAAGAAATCGAGTGCTTCGGCGCGCCGCTCGGGGTCCGAGAGATCGGCTGCGGCCTGTGCGCTGAGTCGCAGTCCCAGACCAAACCAATCGTCCGGGATCGTACGGCTCTTTACCGCCAGGGCGTGGGTCTTGATCGCCTCGAGATTTTCAGCCCAGCTCTCGCCAGGATGAATGTTGAGGCAGTAGGTCAGGTGCAGCTGGGGCTTATGCTGGACGATCATTAGGGGTGGGAGAAAGCAAACCGTTTCAGTTCCTGAACGGCCCGTTCCATCAACGCAAGGTCAATCTCTCCCACCTCAAACCGTGCACCAATCCCACGCGGATAGGTCACGCAGAGTTCTCCCCCGAGATGCTCCTGAAAATCACGGAGCCCGTCGAAAATGACACGATGTCCGTCCGGGTATCGCTGGTCCAGCTCGTCGAACCACAGCTTGAATCCACTGTTGCGCAGGCCATGAGCAATGCGGTCCTGCTCATCGGCGGTAATCCACCCCTGCATGTGCGCATAGATGGAATCCATGACAACACCGCTGGCGACTGCTTCACCGTGCGAAACACGGAATCCGGACATCAGCTCCAGCTTATGCGCCGACCAGTGCCCGAAATCGAGCGGACGCGCCGTGCCATACTCGAAAGGATCACCGTTCGTGCGGATATGCTCGAGGTGCATCTCCGCACAGCGATGCACGAGGTATTGCATCGCCTCGAAGTCACGCGCCGGGTAGCGCTCTGCGGTCTCGTAGAGATAATCAAAGAAAGCGGCATCCCGGATGATCGCCACCTTGAATGCCTCAGCAACACCGTTGAGCCAGTCGCGATCGGGAAGGGTGAGTAAAAACTGATAGTCGTTCAGCACCGCGAATGGTGGCGCAAAGGTGCCGATTGCGTTCTTTCCACCGAGGAAATTGACGCCGTTTTTCACCCCGACACCGGCATCGTTCTGGGCAAGCACGGTAGTGGGAATCCGGATCAGCCGGAGTCCGCGATGGACCAGGGCGGCCGCGAAACCGATTGCATCCAGCACGGCGCCACCGCCAATCGCGATCACATACGACTGCCGATCTACGCGCTTTTCGAGCAGGAGACGGATCAGCCCCTCGATCAGCGAGAAATCATTCTTGATCGCTTCCCCACCGGGGACAATGCGCGGCTCATCCACGAGATCAATTTCTTCACCATTCGCCTCAAAGTAGCGCTGAATACGACCGACCAGGTCAGGGTCGCGTGAGCTCACGTGTGAGTCGATAAAGACCATCGCGCGGTGCCTGCGGTTTTCGCAGAGCCGATCCATTGTGCCTTTCAGCACTGGGTTCGCCGGATCAAAGAGATGATGAGTGAAGATTACAGGGAAATCCCATTGGACGGTAATCTGTTGCCGAATGGTCTGGGAAAGCATGTGTGGTGGAAAAGGGGTGAGAATATAACCAAAATCGGCGTAGTTTCTTCTGCGACGATTGTGGGGACCTGCGAAAAGAAGAGAGTTTACGGGGGAAGTTTAAGACAAACAGGCAATTGCAATTCCGTGGAGGTCTCCTCTGAAAGTTGAGAGTTGTTGGTTGAGGGTTGAGTGACTGAGAATGCGCCTTCGGCGGTTGAGAGGAGCCGGGAACTACCGGCTGGAGAAACTTTCTTCGCGCTTTCACGCGCGGAGTCTGAAATGACTTCTAAGCACTGAGTACTTCCTTCACACGCCCAGGGTTCGTTGGGTACTCCGCAGCGAATTGTAGGGACTAACGAGGGGGAATGCGCCTCTCAGTATAAGGTGCCGATTGCCGCAACGTCATCTCCTTCTCGTCGAGCAGGTAACCGGTTGCATTTTTCAGCTGGCATAGAACCGGCGGGAAACCCGAGCGCTGATCGGCCAGAGCGCCACCAGTACGAGTGCCGCATACCATCCGAGTCCCCATGGATCTCCCAGGTAACAGACTGCTGCCTGAAGGATCAGGAGCACTCGGATATGGGCTCCAATGAGCGGTGGCAGGGGAGTTCTACCGGTGAAAACCTTCACCGCGAGCCAGAGGGTTACCACCGCGGCAAGGCAAAAGAATATCGAGGCAGGAGTCTGGGCGGGTGAGTTGATTGCGAAATTGATCCCGCTGATCGCACCGCCGATCATCACAAGCGACGGGAAGACGCGGGCGAGGACCGGCACTGTCTGACGGGTCTCATATTTCGCCAGATGCGTGACAGCCGCGATGTAGGCACCGAAGATGCCGGCTGGAAGGAGCGCGAGCTTCCACGCATAGCTCGTTCCCGCGAAAGCTCCGAGCATGACGCTCAACCCACGGCAGAGGCCCATATTCAGCGCTCCGATGACAGGCAATTTCTTCGAGAATCGGTTGTACAGGGTGACGGAGATGACAACAGCCACACCCGTTATAATCACTGCGGGCGAGCCTGTCGCTGCGCATAAGAGAACGCCCGTAGTGTTCAACCCCCATAACGCCCACTGCACCGATATCCGGCTCGCCGCGCCGCTTGGGAGCGGACGCTGCGGTCGATCCGCGCGGTCTTCCGCTTCATCCGCCAAGTCGTTCTGCAGCAATCCAGCTGCGTAAAAACAGAGGCTGGCGAAAATGACCGGGATGAGGTCGGAGCTGAGGAATCCGCTATTGGAGATCAGAAATCCAGCCAATGGATCGCCGGGTACGGTAAAGAGATTCGGCGCCCGGAATAGCTGCAACCAGGTGTAGAGTGGTGAATGGCGGGTTTTCACGAAACCTTCCAAGAGGGCTTGGGTAGGCAATCTTGTCAATCGTACAGGCGGAAGTCGGCCGCGTAGCCCAGATGGCAAATATGGAGAATCCTGGACCGCTAATGCCCAAGATGGTCGGACGGGGCGTAGGCGCATGTACACCCCAAATGACCCGACCACCAAGTCAGTCAATGCCCGCAAATTCGTGCTCAATGGCAAGGGCGATACACCCTGAGCAGTTTACTAAACAGCAACCATGAAACCGAACATTACCTGTAAGAGAATCAGCGTTGGTGTGGTGACAGCTCTCGCTGCGACGTTCCCTTTGGCTACGATTGCACAAACGGCTCCTTCCGTGCCTTCTGTAGAAGAGCGTGCTGAGGCGCTGGGGGACGTTCAGGTCGGCACTCAACCTAAGGCTCAGCAGCAACCCGAGCAAACGGGTGCTCAGGCGGGACAGCCGGGACAATCTCAGCAGCAGGCTGGCCAGCCGAGCAGCCAGCAGGGGCAGGTGGGCGCGCCATCGGGACAAACGCAGCAGCCGGGAGGGCAAACCAGTGGTCAGGCTGGACAGGTTGGTGCTCAACCTGGTCAGGCACAGAAGCAACAGCCAGGACAGACCGGTGCTCAGGAACGGACGCAGCAGCCGAGCGGTCAATCTGGCCAGTCGCAGCAGCAGGCTGGGCAGAGCAGTGGGCAGCAGGGACAAGTTTCTACCCTGCCAAAGGAACTCCAGCAGATGGTTGATCAGATCTCACAAACCAACGTTGATCTGATGCTTCTCGGGCTTCAAGGCTCAGCCAATTCGCAGAACGAACAGGTGAAGAAATTCGCCAAAACCATCGGTCAGCAGCACCATCAGTTCGCGACCGACCTAGCCGAGATTGCGAGCGATAACCTGATTCACCCGAAGATCCAGCCGGGTGAGAAAAGCCAGATTCAGGGGCAGGGGCAGGAATTCGATAAGCAGTTCCTGCAACAGGTCATGAAATCTGAAGCGGAACTCGCCAAGCAACTCGAGGCCAAGGGACAGGACATCCAGCACAAAGAACTAAGCCAGTATAGTAAGAAAGTACTCGAGTTTGCTCGCAAACAGGCGCAGCAGGCGCAGCAGCTCATGCAGAAAGTCGAGCAGGGTGGCACGAAGACGACCGGCACCGGCACTCAGCCAAGTGGTAGTCAGCAGGCTGGTGGCGCTAGCGGCGGCCAGACTGGAGGAACTGTCGGCACTCCCGATAGCGGTAACCAGTAAGTGATAAGTGGATCAGGTGCTCGGAGAGGGGCGTCGGTACGACGTCTCTCTCGTAGCCTCAAATCCATTGGGCTGCAGGTGTAACCGGGAGATTCCATGCCCATTGGAATTGGGAGGCGGGCAAGCCTCCCGTTTCACAAAAACCG
>CBINJX010000314.1:0-6252 GCA_966251085.1 uncultured Verrucomicrobiales bacterium | reverse complement strand
CCCGACTGGGTGTAGAGCGGTTCCTCAAAGGGGAAGATGCAGAGCATCAGGTCGAGGATGCGGGCCATCTTCGGAATCCGTCCGCGGTTCCACGCCCAGACCTGAGGGCTAATGTAGTAGATGATCTTCATACCGGGGAACCGCTGTCGCGCTGCCTTGGCGAAGCGCAGATTAAATCCTGGGTAGTCGATCAGGATCAGAGCGTCGGGCTGCACCTTCTCGACCTCACGGAGCATCCGGGCGAACTGTGCCTTGAAGTAGCCGTATTTCTTCAGGACATCCCAGAGGCCCACAACGGCTTCATCGGCCCAGTCCGCAAAATGTTCGCCCGCGAGCGCCCGCATCTCGCGTCCGCCCGCACCATGGAATTCCAGCGCGGGATGTGATGCCTTCAGTGCCCGCACCAACTCGGCTCCGCGTGCATCACCACTGGTCTCGCCGGCAATGAGGTAGAGCTTCACGGCAGATGAGCAAACGTGCCGATCGGACCGCTCTCCTCGATCTGCCGGGTGATCTCCAGCGCAAGCTCCAGCGCAGCCGTGGCTTCCCACCCGGAGACCTTCGGCTGCGCGCCAACGCGGGCGCACTCGATGAAGTCGGCGAGCTCGCGCCGGAGCGGCTCACCTTTTTCAATCTCCACAGGCTCCC
The DNA here is from genome assembly GCA_966251085.1 of uncultured Verrucomicrobiales bacterium. Classification (GTDB taxonomy): domain Bacteria; phylum Verrucomicrobiota; class Verrucomicrobiia; order Chthoniobacterales; family Chthoniobacteraceae; genus CBINJX01. The sequence goes on along the minus strand of CBINJX010000314.1, from coordinate 5,604 downwards.
GAACGATCTTCCTGCCGGCAAACTCGCTGACGATCGCGGACGTGGAGCCGCTCAGGAGTTTCTTCAGGAGAGAGCTTTCCACGGCTCCCTCATCGGCAAGACGGTAGATAAACCCTGTCTGTGCCTGGTAATCGAGGGAGAGGTATGCGTCCTCCTGGAAGACGCGGATCTTGCGCAGCCGCTCCGGGCTCACACGGCTGGCGGTGACGTTTGCCACGCAGCCGTTTTCGAAACGCAGACGTGCATTCGCAATGTCCTCACGCTTCGAGTGCACGGGAACACCGACTGCATCGACGCTCTTCACCGGGGACTTCACCAGATGCAGGATAATCTCGAGGTCGTGGATCATGAGATCGAGCACGACGCCGATCTCCGTGCTGCGGTGAGGATAAGGCGAGAGGCGATGAGATTCGATGAAGCGCGGGTGGCTCAGGCGCGACTCCAGTGCGCCGAGGACCGGATTGAAACGCTCTACGTGACCCACCTGGAGGACCAATCCCTTCTCGTGAGCCAACTCAGCCAGCGCGCGTGCATCGGCTGTAGTCTCGGTAATCGGCTTTTCCACGAGCACATGTTTGCCACGCTCGAGGAGAAACTTCGCGATTTCGAAGTGGGTCGGAGTCGGTGTGGCGATCGTGGCGGCATCCACTAGTTCCGCAAACTCGGCGAGGGAACCCACTGCGCGAGTGTTGTGCTGACGGGCGATTTCTGCCGCAGCGGATTCGTTCGTGTCGTAAATCGCGGTGAAGTCTGGACCAGCGAGATCCGCGAAGAGTCGCGCGTGAATCCGCCCGATGTGTCCGGTGCCGATGACCCCGACACGCGGAGCGCTGCCTGAAAGGTTTTGAGTGGACATTAAGTCTAGTAGCCGAAGATGGAGATCCGATGTTCCGCGGCGAGTTTCTTGAGGCGTTCAGGCTCCAGGAGAAGGGTCTGACCGGCCTCTACGCCGATCACCCGCAGCTTCGCTTCACGCGCGGCTTCCAAGGTGAGGGGGCCGATCACCGGGACATCGAAACGGAAATCCTGCTTGGGTTTGGATACTTTCACCATCACGGCATCCTTCCGGCCCAATTCACCGCCGCGTTTCAGCGCCGCATTGGTTCCTTCAAAAGCTTCGACAGCGAGGACAGTTCCGCCTTTCACCACCACGGTCTGACCAATATCGAGCCGACTCACTTCCTTCGCGATCCGGAAACCGAACTCGATATCCATTTCCTCCCTCCGGCCCAGTCTTGGCCCGGCGATGAGTCCCGTCGGAGCGAGGAACTCCTCCATGTACGTCGTAGCTGGAAGCAGTTCGACACCGATCGCAGACATCTCGGCGGCGATGGCGCCAAAAATCGACTCGGCATTCCGCTCCCGGAGTTTGCCGAGCAGTACGAGAGCCTTCAGATCCGGGCGCAGATCGAAAAGGTTCTTCGGATGAATCTGTCCGGACATCACCGCGTGTCGCGCTCCGGATTTTTTAAGAAAGCCGAGCATCCTCCCAAGCTGACCGACCCGCATCCATTCGATCTCGTCCACGAGATCACTCAGGGCAGGATCCGTCTCATTCTGAAAAGCGGCGACTGCAAGACGTTTCACGCCCGCCGCTCGAGCGGAGCGGGCCATTGCGAAAGGATAAGCGCCATTGCCGGCGATGATTGCGAGTGTGGCTGGAGTTTCCACCGAAAAAGAGCGGGGAATCTAGGAGCGGTGCGGACGACTTGTCGAGAGGCGCTTTCAGGGCCGGGGCTGTCATTGTCCAGTGAAAAACAATTTACTGACTCAATATATTCTGTAAACCTTACCGCCCATGTCCGACCTACGTCAGCCGACGATGCAACAGATCGCGGACGCGGCGGGCGTCTCGCGGATGGCGGTGTCGCTCGCTCTCCGAAACAGTCCCAAAATCTCACCTGCAACCACGCAGCGGATCCGGGATATCGCCGAGCAGTTAGGGTATCGGCCCAACCCGATGGTGGCTGCTCTCATGACACAGCTGCGCCACGGTCGCGAAGTGAAGAGGCCCTCGACCATTGCTTATGTCACCGCGTACCCGACAGAAGATGGATGGAGACGTCCGGGCCCCTTTGTTGCCTTCCGGGAAGGAGCCCGGAAACGCGCGGAAGCACTGGGATACACATTAGAAGATTGGTGGCTCCGGCGTCCGGGGATGACGGAACAACGTTTTTGCGACATTCTCGATACCCGGAATATCCACGGTCTGGTGATTGCACCACTGCCTCCTGGAGGGGGCGAACTCAATCTCGATTGGAAACGGTTTGCGACGGCAACGATCGGCTACTCGATGACGGCTCCTGACCTCCATAGAGCGAGCAATCATCAGTTTGGCACGATCACCGTAGCGTTGAACGAACTCAGGCGCCGGGGGTATCAACGTATTGGACTCGCGCTTTCCGCAGAAACGGACATGCGGGTGAAGCATCATTGGTCAGCCGGAATGCTCGTTTATCAGCAGCAGCTTCCGGTGAAAGACCGCGTACCGATTCTCCTGACCGACGGGCCATTTGCCCGCCACTTCGCCGGTTGGTTCAGTGAACATCGTCCTGAAGTGATATTGAGTCACGAATGGCAGGCGATGCGAATACTCGATTCGCTGGGATTGCGCGTGCCGGAAGATGTCGGCTTCGCCCATTTAGCTCTCGGCGACCGGGAGCAGAATCAATGGGCTGGAATGGATCAGAATTCCGAGATGGTCGGAGCAGCCGCAATCGATCTCGTCGATGCGCAACTCCGGCGCAATGAGCGGGGGGTGCCAAGCCTTCCAAAGACGGTGCTTATTCCCGGTAGCTGGATCTCCGGGCCTACGGTGCGGGAGTCTGTAGAATCAGCTCCCGAAGCGAGATTGGTAGAGGTCGAAGGGGCCTTGGCGGGGAGAGCCTGAGTCCTGATTCATAGGATCCATGAGTTTCATGGGGCCCGATTGTTCTACTCCACTCCATCTGCTCGCAGGGCACCCAATGTAGGCACCCTGCAGCGTTGTGAGCCTTTCTCTGCTTAGAAGCGCCGACCGAAAGCAGCCAGTAGCGGCTCCAAATCCTGCATCAGCTGCTGGAAGCCGTTGAAATCGACCTGCTGCTGACCGTCGCTGAGTGCTTCGGCTGGGTTCGGGTGCACTTCGATCAGGAGACCGTCTGCTCCCATCGCAACCGCGCCGCGGCAAAGCGAGCGTACAAGATCCGCGCGTCCGCACCCCTGGCTCGGGTCAACGATCACCGGCAGGTGCGTTTCCTTCTTTGCGATGGCGACCGCGGCCAGATCGAGCGTGTTGCGCGTATAAGTTTCGAAGGTGCGGATACCGCGCTCGCAGAGGAACACATTGCAATTGCCATGCGCGAGAATGTACTCGGCGCCAAGCAGCCACTCCTCAATGCGCTGACTCAAGCCACGCTTGAGCAGGATCGGTTTTCCGCTGCGGGCCGCCTCGATGAGCAGTTGGTAATTCTGCGCGTTGCGGGCACCAATCTGGAGAATATCGGCAGTCTGGGCGACATGCTCCACATCACGCTCGGAAAGCACTTCAGTAATGATCTTCAGGCCGGTCTCGCGTTTGGCGACATCCAGCAGACGAAGGCCTTCCTTGCCGAGTCCCTGGAATTCGTAAGGAGAGGTGCGCGGCTTGTAAGCACCGCCACGAAGGATCGTAGCGCCGGCTGCTTTCACCGCGCGCGCGGTGTTGAGCAGCTGCTCCTCGCTCTCCACAGAGCAAGGTCCGGCCATCATCGTGAACTGCTCACCCCCGACAGGGATGCCGTCCACATTGACCACCGAGTTGGCCGGATGCGATTCGCGGCTGACGAGCTTGTACCGTTTCTGGACCGGCATGACTTTCTCCACCTGGGGGAGTACACTGAGTGATTCCAGCGTATGGTGGGTACGTTCATCACCGATGGCGGCTACGATCGTCTGTTCGGTCCCAAAAATCGGGCGCGGATCATAGCCGAGGTGTTGAACCTCACGGATCACCTCGTCGATTTGCTCTCGCGATGTATTGGGTTTGATAACGACGATCATGACAAAGATTGACAGTTAAGGATTGCAGGTTGAGCGATAAGGTGCGCGAGCTTGTAACGACGAACTTCTCATCTCACAACTCTCAACCCTCAACAACTAAGGTAACAGCAGTGCAAGATTTTACCGGTGGCGGCATTCACGCTCTTCCGAGCCATCCTTCCCAATCGGTTGGTGACGTCGGTTTTGACCAGCGAATCAAGCAGCTCGTGGAGGACTGGGGCTGTGAGGCCTCCTGTGAGCTGATCGAGGAGATGATCACGACTGCGCTGAAGTTGGCTCGGGATGGTACCAGTGTCGCAGATTTGAAGCTTTTCAACCGGTCGCTCAAAGAAATGCGGTACGCGGCCCGGGTTTTTTCCGCTTACAAGGACCGGCGTAAGGTCGTTGTTTTCGGTTCCGCACGGACCCAGCCCACGGAGTTGGAATCGATCGCAGCGGAAGATTTTTCGCGCCGGATGGTGGAGGAGGGATACATGATCATCACCGGAGGCGGTGATGGAATCATGGGAGCGGCCCAGAAGGGTGCAGGGCGCGAGCACTCGTTCGGGCTCAACATTCGCCTTCCTTTCGAACAGAAGGCAAATGTGACGATTCACGGCGACCCGAAGCTGGTGAATTTCAACTATTTCTTCACCCGGAAGCTGAATTTCGTGAAGGAATCCCATGCCGTGGCGCTATTCCCGGGTGGCTTCGGCACGATGGATGAGGCCTTCGAGGTGCTGACGCTGATGCAGACCGGCAAAGCGCGGATTATCCCGGTCGTATTCGTCGATCGCCCGGATGGTACGTATTGGAAAACTTGGTTCGCATTTCTCGCCGAATACCTGCTCAAGCTCGGTCTGATCTCTCGGGAAGACTTCGATCTCTTCAAGATTACCCATACGGTTGAAGAGGCGGTGCAGGAGATTCAGCAGTTCTACCGCGTGTTCCACTCCTACCGATGGGTGAATAAACACCTGGTCTTCCGATTACAGCATCGAATCTCTGCGACCGCCGTCGAGAAGCTGAATCACGACTTCAAGGACCTTTGCCAGAATTGCCAGATCGAGCAACGCGAGGCGCTGAAAGAGGAGCACAACGAGCCCGATCTCATAGATCTGCCGCGTCTGGTGATGGTCCCTCACCAGAAGAATTTCGGGCGGTTCCGGAAGCTGATCGACGCAATTAATGCTTCGGAATTGGACGCGCCTGCGTCGTAGCGCCTGCCATCTTGGCTGCGGGTGACCGGAGCATCCCTGCTCCGAGTCGCTTACGGTTTACGAGACTTCACAGGCGATCGTCCATCTCCACGAGTTGGAGAACTGCCACGGTAATCAGCCTCCGACCAAGATGGTCGGCCCCCGCGGACGGGGATGTCTGTGTTCAGGGGCTTACTTTCGATTCGCCACGACGTAATCGTGAATGGAATTCACGGTCGCCAGCGCCTGTCTTGCAGCCTCGGAGTTCGGCACACTCACGCCAAATCGCTTCTCCAGCGAAACTACCAACTCCAGCGCGTCGATAGAATCGAGGCCCAAGCCTTCCGGACCGAAGAGCGGGAGATCGTCGGCGATCTCTTCTTTCGGTACTTTCAGCATTAGGTTC
>CBINJX010000313.1:0-6262 GCA_966251085.1 uncultured Verrucomicrobiales bacterium | reverse complement strand
AGAAACTTACAAAACACGAGCGCCACTTGCACTCTGGGTTTGTGAAATTTCCGGGCTAGCTCTTCAAATGGGAAGGACACGCGCTGCTGCTTCACCAAAGCTGGTGAATTTTGAGCCGGAGAGGTGAATGCGGCCCTTCCGGGGCGTACGTTTGGCGATTTTCCCCAAAAAGCGGCCCTTCAGGCGCGCACGTTTGGCGGATTTCCTCAAAATGCGGCCCTCACGGTGCGTACATTCGCAGGATTTCTGCAAAATGCGGCCCTCACGGTGCGTACGTTCGCAGGATTTCCGAAAAATGCGGCCCCCACGGTGCGTACGTTCGCAGGATTTCTGCAAAATGCGGCCCTCACAATGCGTACATTCGCAGGATCTCTGCAAAATGCGGCCCTCACGGTGCGTACGTTCGCAGGATTTCTGCAAAATGCGGCCCCCACGGTGCGTACGTCTCAGGAACTGCAGGTAGCCGGACAGGGAATCTGGAAAAGCGAAGGCACTTCAGTGATTAAAGTCGCCCATGCCGTAGCAACGACTCGTTGCGATGACCCATGTCGAGCTGAGGAGTTGCCCTCCAGAACTTCCCGATGTCGAGGCAAATGCTGCCTTCGAATCGCGTGCATTGAAGGTTTGGATGTGTTCAATGAGCGAGAAAGTTGTCATTCCCGGAATTGTGAGCTTTCATCCCGCCCCTGTGTCCCGCCTGCTAAACTCCATCCGCTCCTGGTTCGGTGATCGCCGTGTCCGGGAACTGCTTCTATGGTGTCTGCCCGCCCTCCTGGCGGGACTCGTCCTGCGTGTGGTGCTCACAGTGCATCTGCCGTACGCTTATTTCCACAACGACGGCCCGGATTTCTTTACGACGGTCGATAAGCTCTTCCACGAGCACGAGTTTGCTCTGCACTCAAAGAAGACGTTCCTTGTCCCGGTTCTCTTCACCATTCCGTTTTTCCTGGGCCTACCGGTATTGATCATCCTGCCAATCTTCCAGCACCTGCTCGGATTGGCGTTGGTAGTGCTGGTGGGCGTTCTCTGCCGGCTATGGTTCACCCATTGGAAGGTCTTCATCGTGCCGCTCACGGTCATCACGGCGATCAATCCGGCGATGATCTTCTACGAGCACACCACGATGGCAGAGACGATCTTTGTCTTCTGCACGGCACTGCTCGCTCTGGCTGGCACGCTCTACGCGATGGAGCAGACCCGGGGGCACTTTATCTTTCTCTGCGTGGCGCTTGTGCTGGAAGCCGGGGCGAGGCCCGAGGGGAAACTGCTATTCGGCTTCGGTTTATTTCTCCTGTTCCTGATCCATTTCCGCGAATTGCGCAAATGGTGGCCGAGGATCGCAATTATGGCGGTGCTGGCATTCCTGACGCATCTCGGGACGAAGACCGCACAGGGGGGGCTCCTGCTTTACACATCAGTTGTCCGGTTTACTCCAAAGGATCTCAAGATTGCCCCTGGTTTCGAACCGTACGTAGCGCCGCTGCGTGAGGATCTCCAGAAGCGTTGGGATGAGTATCCTCAATTCCCAGGTGTTCCCGACCGCAAAGCGCTCGCGGCTGCGGTAAAGGAATACATGCTGGCAAACGGCATGAAAGCCGGCACTCATTCCAAGGTGAACGAATACTGCAGCAAACTGGCTGCGGAGACGTGCCTGAGGAATCTGCCGGAACTTCCAATCCTCGTGTATCACAAATTCAGGTACACCGCGACACAACCATCGGGCAGCTTCTTTGATGAATCCGAACTGTTCAAAAGGCAGAGGGCGGCCTTCACCGAGTCGGATGGTCTCGGTGCACGGCTCTCCCGCGGACTCACAGGGAAACGGATGGAAACGGAAGCCGAGTTGAACGCTTTTATCGACCAGAATTACGGAAACGTCTCTTGGTTCAATGATTGGACAACCAAGTGGTCGGATGCGGTGAACCACTTCCGGCTAAAGGACAGGATCTACAAGTATTGGATCCGGTACCCTGGGATTCCGTACTACTTCCTGCTTGCAACCCTGGGGTTGATCGCGATCACGCTCCGGCCCGGCAGGCAGCAGCCTTTTCATATCGCCTGGAGCCTAGCGCTGCTTGGATTCTTCTTCGTGATCATGCTGGCGGCAAACGTCAGGCCCCGATTCCGGTTTGTCTTTGAGCCGTTCTGGTTCATCTATGCTTTGCTCCTCTTGGACCTCGTCTGGAGCGGCATCGCCAGTCTCTTCTCCCGCAAAGCCTCTTAAATGAAGTCTCGCCTCCCCTTTCACCTTCTCGGAGTTGTACTCCTTTCCGTCATTGTATGGGCATTATTCCTCCGGGAGCCGGGTCTGGGAGACGACTTCACCTACTGGAGCTTTGCGTTTGATATCCACGAGCGCGGGGTAAAGGAGGCCTGGTCGAGGTATAGCTTTCATGATCTCCGGTGGCCTGTTTGGGGAGTCAGCTGGATTCTTCAGGGGATATTTGGGCCGGGGCTCTTCGCCTACTATGGTGTGCCGCTCATTTACCTGACGGCAGGAGCTCTCCTGGCGTTTACCTTCGGACGGCTGATCACCGGTTCGCTTGGCGTCTCGTGGATCGCTTCGGCCGGATTTCTTTTTCATCCGCTCCTCGATACGGTCGCTTACCGGCCGATGCCGGATCTTTCTGAAGCAGTTTGGGGCGGTCTCATAATCCTGACCTGGTGGAAGATGGTGCAGGCGCGCAGCAAAGGCACCATCATCGCCTGGTCCGCACTCCTCGGGGCGCTGGTTTTCCTCATTCAGGCAAACCGTCTGACGGGTGTATTCATCGTCGCTGTCCTGCTCGTCTGCACGCTCCTCTATGCGCGCCGGGCTTTCGGCTGGCTGGTGCTTGCGGGTGTCTTCTCGCTGATGTTCTACGCGGCGGAGGCTGCTTTTTACCATCACCTCTTTGGCGACTGGCTGCACAGTCTGAACGCAAACATGGGAGGCAAGGGAAAGAAGGGAACGGAAGCAGTCGCGTTCTGGTATCTCCCCTTCCGTTTCCTCGATACGCTGTGGAAGGCAAACTCGATGGCGCCCTTCTATTGTTTGTTGGCGGCGGTCGGGATCTGGGCGCTGTGGAGACCGGAACGGCGTCTGGGCAACCTGGCCTCGGAGATCGGCGGTTCTACGGCTGCAAGCTCTCTGACGCCATCGATCCCTCTGGGCCGGGTGGTGGTAGTCTGGTTTGTCACCTTGTATCTGGCTTACGCCTGTGCGCCGCAAAGTATCTGGCCATGGCGCCCGATCGTCCGCGATGCGGATCGTTTCCTCAGTAGTCTCACGATCCCTTTTTCAGTCCTGACGGCGGTAGGTCTCTTCTGGCTTCTGCGGCAGCCGTGGCTGCGGCAGCATCGCTGGAGCCGCGCCGTTGCACAACGTCCCGCCTTGGCCTGTGCTGCTGTATTCCTGCTCCTGGTCCTCGGCAGTGGTCGCGACCTCTACAGCATGGGGTCCGTCCCTGAAATGCGCCGCTACATGCAGAGCCTTCCAGATGGCACAAAGGTGTTCACCCACGACATGATGAGGGCGTACGCTTTTCTGGTGGATGGCGCATCAGCTGGACGCTTCCAATGGTTGTACTCACGGAAGTCGATTTTGAACTATGAGCCGAAGCTGGAGGCCCTGGCAGCACAGGCGGATGAGTTCTGGTATTTGCGGAAGCTGGTCTGGCTGAATACGCGGAAGGCACTCGAAGACGGGGATATCGAGGAGCAGGCGAAGTTGGCATCGTACTTCGCGGAACCGACCCGTGAGTGGACAATGGCGCAGGTGTTGGCCAAGGGCGATGCGTCGGATCTCATTTTCCACCGTCGTCGCACTGCCGATACGCCGCCACCGGTAATCCTGCAGGAAACGGCTCCTGAGTTCGGAGGGTTGATCCCAACTCTGCCGATCGATTGGAAGAGTGGCCGCGACGACAGCAAGTACGGGAAGACATGGGAGATTCCTGAGAAATTCCGCGGAATGCTCTGCCGAGTGGAGTTGGAGGCTTCCTCCAACAAGGTTCAGGCGTTCAACGTCTATCTCTATTTCAAACGGAACGGGAAAGAGATCGTGGAGTATCTCCTGAAACCGTACACGCACCCGCAGACTGCAAAGGAGTTCTTCGAGTTCAAGATCCCTGCCGATGCGGACCAGTGTCTGGTGGAGGTCAAACTGCTGAAAGGGACGAAATCTGTGCGGATTTCCGACTTCGAGGCAGTCTTCGAACCACCCAAGTAGGTCATCAACTGGGAAAACCGGGCTAATTCGCACGCCCGGATCGGGTTAACGGTAAACGAATTTATGCGTTTCCCGATCCTTCTTGCTGCCGCTGTTTTTGGCGCGTTGACGAGTGCACGCGCCATCTCGCCGCAGGAACTGGAGTTTTTTGAAAAAAAGGTCCGCCCGGTCCTGGCCGAGCACTGCTACAGCTGCCATGGCCCGGAGAAACAAAAAGCGGATCTGCGTCTCGACTCCCGGGCGGCGGTTCTCAAGGGAAGTGATATCGGACCAGTTGTCGTACCTGGGAAGCCTGATGAAAGCTCACTGATCCAAAGTATCCGGCATGAGGGCGACTCAAAGATGCCCGAAAAAGAGGACAAGCTGCCGGAGGAAAAGATTGCGGCGCTGACCGAATGGGTACGGATGGGACTGCCGTGGCCTGAGAACGATGGACCAGTTCTTTCCTCGCAGGAGGAGGCAGCTGCAAAGCATTGGTCCTTTCAACCAGTGCGGAAACCAGAGATTCCGACTCCGAAGGATGCCGCCGGGTGGGGGCAGTCGCCCATCGACAGCTTCGTCATGGCACGTTTAGAGGCAGCTGGGCACGCTCCCGCTCCAATCGCTGACCGGCGAACACTGATTCGGCGAGCCACGTTTGATCTCACCGGTTTGCCGCCGACTCTGGCGGAGATCGAAGCTTTCGAGAAGGATCCGGCGCCGGATGCCTTTGCCCGGGTATTGGACCGGCTCCTTGCATCGCCGCGGTATGGTGAACGCTGGGGCCGCTATTGGCTCGATGTCGCGCGGTATGCGGACACGAAGGGCTATGTCTTCCAGGAGGAACGGCGCTACCCATATTCCTACACCTACCGGGACTGGGTCATCCAGGCGTTCAATGATGATCTCCCGTACGACCAATTTCTCGTGCAGCAGATCGCTGCGGACCAGCTGGAAACCACAAGACAGGATCCCCGCCCCCTCGCAGCGATGGGATTTCTCACGCTCGGACGCCGTTTCCTGAACAACCAGCACGATATTATCGATGACCGCCTCGACGTGATCAGCCGCGGCCTGATGGGGCTGACCGTTGCGTGCGCCCGCTGCCACGATCACAAATTCGATCCCATTCCTCAGAAGGACTACTACGCACTCTACGGAGTATTTGCCTCGTCTGTGGAACCGAAGGAGTTGCCTGTCCTGCCGGATTCACGCGATCCGGAGACAAAGGCGGAATACGATAAGGAATTCGCCAAGCTCCAAGGCAAGGTTGATGAGTACCTCCAGCAAAAACAGGCGGAGAAGAGCTTGGGCTTCAGCATTGCGACCCGCTCATTTGTATTCCTCCCGCCGGAGGCTGCCGATCGTTTCATTGATCGCGATGAACGCAATAAGCTGCGCGAACTCCGCAACAGGGTGGACGCGCTGAATGCGGGACCGCTCGCACCCCCGCGCGCCATGGTGATGAACGACGCGCCAAAGCCAACCGAGCCTCGCGTGTTCCTCCGCGGTAATCCCGGCCGTCCCGGTGATACGGTCCCGCGCCGCTTCCTGACGGTTCTTTCAGGCGGCGATCCGCAACCGTTTAAGAACGGCAGCGGTCGCCTCGAACTCGCACAAGCGATTGCCAGCAAGGATAACCCACTTACCGCGCGGGTGATGGTGAATCGCGTGTGGATGCATCACTTTGGCCAGGGGCTTGTTCGTACGCCGGGTGACTTTGGTGTGAAAGGAGAAGCTCCAACGCATCCCGAGTTACTGGACTGGCTGGCCTCTCGGTTCATCGAAGAGGGTTGGTCCCTGAAGAAACTCCATCGCCTCATCATGCTCTCGAGCGCCTATCAGCAGAGCAGCATCGCGAGTGAGAAAGCATTCAAAGAGGATCCGGAGAACCGTCTGCTCACGCGCATGAATCGCCGTCGCCTCGACTTTGAGGCAATGCGGGATTCTCTCCTCAGCGTTGCGGGCGAGTTGAACCTGACAACAGGAGGTCGCTCGGTGGAAATCACACGTCCGCCCTTCACAAAACGTCGCACGGTTTACGGCTTTATCGACAGACAGAACCTGCCCGGA
>CBINJX010000312.1:0-6267 GCA_966251085.1 uncultured Verrucomicrobiales bacterium | reverse complement strand
GGCTGGCACGCGCCTTTGCGGAGGGGAAGGAACAGACGTTGGCGAGAGTTCCGAAGAGAGCCGCGGGTATGAAAGAATTGATCGATCAGGCGATCTCCACCGTGCAGCGCATCGCGAGCGATTTGCGCCCTGGAATGCTCGATGAACTGGGACTCGTCGCAGCACTGGAGTGGCAGGTGCAGGAATTCGAGAGACGGAGCGGTATTTCCTCCAGCTTTACCTCCAACGTGGAGGAGGTGGAAGTGGAGCCGGTCTGTGCACTCGTGTTTTACCGGGTCCTGCAGGAGGCGCTCACTAATGTGGCTCGCCACGCCGGGGCTTCATCGGTGCAGGTGACATTCGATTCGACGCCTGAAGGCTCGGTGCTCAGGATTCAGGACAATGGGAGAGGAATGCCGGATGGTGCCCTGACAGCCTCCAGTTCTCTCGGCCTGATCGGAATCCGGGAGCGGGCAGGTGCCTTCGGGGGTGAGGTGGCATTCAGCGAAACACCCGGAGGTGGCACGACGGTGACGCTCAAGATCCGGGCAATCTCTTTGAGCCGGACCGATCGCTCCTCCGTTGCGAAAGCTGTCCAATGAAAGTGTGGATTGTCGATGACCACGCGGCGGTTCGCCGCGGCCTGCAAACCATTGTTCAGGAGGAATTTCCGGATGCAGAGGTCTTCGGGGCCGCGGATTCCCGGGCTGTGGTTGAACTCGTCCAGAGTCACCAGTGGGATGTGGTGTTGTGCGACATCAACCTGCCCGGACGAAACGGCATCGAGGTGCTGAAAGAGATCAAGTTCACCCAGCCCTCGGTACCCGTGCTGATGCTCAGCATGCATCCCGAGGAGCAGTTTGCGGTGCGTGCGCTAAAAGCCGGAGCCTCAGGTTACATTACCAAGAACAGCGAGCCCGAAGACATTATCGCAGCCGTGCGAACGCTTCTCGCCGGCCGCAAATACATCGGCCCCAGCCTCGCGGAGCATCTGGCGGCAAGCATCAGTGCGCCTTCGGAGGCCAATCCGCATGAGCGTCTTTCCAACCGTGAGTTAGAAGTTTTCCTTTTGCTCGCATCCGGCAAGGAGGTGAAGGAAGTCGCCGCCGAACTGGGGCTGAGCGTCAAAACCATCAGCACCCATCGTGAGCACATCCTTCGCAAGATGCAGCTGCGTAACAATGCGGCGATGACTGTTTATGCGGTTCGGAATGGCCTTATCGAATAGACTCCGATGAAGGCGATTGTCTCCGTTTTTATAGGACAAACACCGATGCCTGTCTCAGATGCATCTCGATGGTGGGCATCAGTGGGGCAGGTATGATACCACACTCCTAATGAACGGCGCTTCAACCACCAACTCTGGTATTCATCTACTGGTGGTGGAGGATTCGCCGCTGATGCGCGGGCGAATCGTGGAGCATCTGAGTGAGTTGAATGCAGTCGCGAAAATTTTTGAAGCCAAGGATGTTCCATCAGCCCTGCAGCTTCTGAACGGTACCTGTCCCCATATCGCCCTTGTGGATTTTTACCTGCCTGGCGGTAACGGGCTCGATGTCATCCGTGCCATCAAGCTCCGCAGTGTCAGCGCGTGTGTGATCGTCTTCACGACGCACAATTCCGAGCAGGTCCGGACAGCCTGTCTCCGTGAGGGGGCGGATCACTTCTTCAGCAAGTCCGACGATTTTACGGCGGTGGAAGCGGTGATTGTGGAATTCGCCGATCAGTTCCGAAAGGAAGCGTAAGACCGGGTTCACACCGGGGCGCTTCCTTCGTCATTTCTCTCCGCTGACCTCCAGCAAGCTCACCTCCGGCCTGCAGTTGAAGCGCATGCCGTGCAGATTTCCCACGCCGCGCGTGATGTGAATCCAGCGGCCATCCCACTCGTGAAGCCCCTCGACGAAGCGGTGGTCGCGCACGGGCGCGAAAGGTGTGCCGATGAATGGAATCCGGCACTGCCCGCCATGAGTGTGGCCACAGAGCATGAGATCCCATGCGTAGTCCTGCACTTCCGTTTTTGCGTCGGGATTGTGGCAGAGCAGCACGGTAGGCACGGTTTTCGTACCCGCAGGTGAGAGGGCGAGAGCCGGATGCAATTCGCGGTTCCATAGATCACTCACACCGGCGACGCATAGCTTGCTGCCAGCAATCTCGATAAGGCGGGAGGAGTTGTCGAGCAACTCGACCGAGCTGTCGGCAAGGAGCCGGCGTACACGATCGGCATCCGGGTAGCCTTTGTGGCGAGAACTTGCTGCCCACGCTCCGCCATCGTGATTACCAAGGCATGCAAAGGCCGGCGCCCGCGCAGAGAGCCGGGAGAGGATCTCCGAGTAGCGTGTCCACTCTTCGTAATGCCACGTAATGAAGTCGCCCGTGAGGCAGACCAGGTCCGGCTCCAGCGTGAGCCCGAGATCCACCGCGGAGGCGATGAAATCCAATGAGACCGTTTCCGATGCGTGGAAATCAGAGAGATGTAGAATCCGAATCGGCATCGCTCCTGCGATGCCTCCAGGGAGGGAGACGGAATGCCGGCTGATCCTGAGCCAGTCAGGTTCGATGAACCGCATCTGCGCTGCAGTGCCGCCGCCGAGAAGCATGCAACTGGCGAGGAAGTTCCGGCGGGTGAAGAGCCGGCGGGGCATGGGCTCGGTGACAGGGCTCGGTGAGTTCATTCCGGGGCGGAATGTGGAACGGGAGATCGCAGGCGGAAAGTCTGAATCTGCTCAGGAAGCGCTCTGTTAATTGGGGCTCTGTTGGAGTGCGGCGGCAAGCGTCGGCGCAACGCCGCTTTGTTGGGGAAGGCGGTGGGGAGTGGGAGGCAGAGAGCCGTTCCTGAAAAGAAAGTGCGGCTATACGAGAACGCACTGGCCAATCCGTACTCACGTACGATGTGTGCGCTCTCTCAGCTCAATACGCATACCTGCGCAGGCGCACCGATCGCCCTCCACAGTGGTGTCGCGCTTTGGCGCTTGCCACCACACTCCTAAAGTGCCCCGGTCATCAGCGCTTCACACATCATCCAAGCATTTTAGAGGTCCCGATCTCCAAACACACCCGGAGGAGCCTCAAACTTTATCCCCATTTCGCGTCGCTCTTCACTTTGCAGTGTTGCGATGAGTTCCTCGTGTGGTGCCTGGGGGCGTCGCGACCTTCTCCAGACTGCAAAGCCCCAGCCCAGGAGTGCGCCGTACGTCAGCACCACCGTGCCGAGGAGAAACAATGCGAGGTGGTCTGCGGCGGGCGGCATACTCTCAGAGGAATACGCTTCCTGCCCTAACGCGGCTGTAACAAACAACGCGATCATCGGTGCCGAGTGCCAAGTGAAAGTGGCTCCTCTGAAAGTGAAGAGTTGAGAGTAACCAACGAGTGGGGCGCGTGAAGGTGGGAAGAAAGTGCTCAGTGCTCAGTGCTCAGAAGTCAGTACGCAGCCCCAGTATCGGCACACTCACCCGTTCCGATCCGCCAATGCGCGGCTCTCAACTCGATACTCTCAACTATTCACTTTCAGAGAAGAAGCGCGCCCGCTGATTACAGAGTATTCTCAAACCGCCGCCCTCTACGCGGATGTCTGTGATGCGCCCACAGGAGCTTCCTCACTCTTGTGTGCGACGGCTTCTTCCGGTGGCGCATTCTGCGGAAGGAATTCCCTGGTCGTGTATGGCGCATTGTATTCATACGGCCCCCGATATACGGCCAGAGGACCATCGAAATTCCCGTGTGGCGGCGGCGTTGGCGCCTGCCACTCGAGAGTGGTCGCTTCCCATGGATTGCGTCCGACGGGTTTTCCCTTCCAGATGCTCCAGAAAAAGTTGAAGAGGAACGGCAGCTGACCGAGCGCAAGAATGTACGCGGAGACCGACATGAACTGGTTCCAGTGGATCACGGGCCCGGCGAGTTGCTCGTAGGTGACGCCGCCGTCGTACCAGCGCCGGTGAATGCCCGCCATGCCCTGGAGAAGCATCGGGAAGAAAACGCCGTTCAGTGCTATCAGTGACACCCAGAAATGAATGTGTCCCAGGGCGCTGTTCATTTGGCGTCCCGTTGCTTTCGGGAACCAGTAATAGACACCTCCCAAGAGCGCCATCAGTGCTCCCGGCGCGACGACATAGTGGAAATGGCCTACGACGTAGTAGCTGTCGTGCAGGTACATGTCGGTCGTGTTGAACCCGAGGGGAATGCCTGTCAGCCCACCAATTCCAAACATTGGCAGAAACGCCGTGGCGAAAAGCATGGGAACGGTAAACCGGATCGATGCCCCCCAGAGTGAAAGTAGCAGGCAGGTGAGCAGGATTACCGAGGGAATGGAAACCGCCATCGTGGTGACCTGGAAGAACGCTGCCACCTTCGCGCCCATCCCGGTCATGTACATGTGGTGTGCCCAGACAAAATAGGAGAGAAAGCCGAGCACCAGGACCGCGACTACCATCGCCTTGTACCCGTAGAGAGGCTTGCGGGTGTTATTGGCGATGATCTCCGCAGCGATCGACAGGGGCGGCAGGAGCATCACGTACACCTCGGGGTGCCCCAGGAACCAGAAGAGGTGCTGATAAAGGAGCGGGTGTCCACCTCCTGCCCATGTCTGGTTAACGGTTTGATTGAGCACCAGCCCGGTGGGCATGAAAAAGCTCGTTCCCGCCACGCGATCCATGAGCTGCATGAAGGCGGCGGATTCCAGCGGCGGAAAAGCGAGGAGGAGCAGAAAGGCGGTGATGAATTGCGCCCAGACAAAGATGGGGAGCCTCAACCAGCTCAACCCCGGTGCACGCAGCTGAATGATCGTGGCGATGACGTTGACCGAGCCGAGCAGTGAACTCGTGATGTTGAATGTCATCCCGATCAGCCAGAGCGTCTGTCCATTCCACCAGAGCGATTGCCCCGGGCCGATGTCCGCGATGTTTGCCAGCGGCGGGTACGAGGTCCATCCCGACTTGGCCGCACCTCCAGGGACAAAGAGGCTGATCAGCATGATGAGGCAGCTGACGAAAAAGCACCAGTAGCTCGCCATGTTGATCCGCGGAAATGCCATGTCGGGCGCGCCGATCTGCAGTGGTACGACGTAGTTTGCAAATGCCGCAAAGCCGACGGGGACAATTCCAAAAAACACCATGATGGTGCCGTGCATGGCGCCGAACGAATTGTAACCGTCGGGAGACATGACACCAGGGACTCCCTGTGCATTGGGACCGAATGCAGGCGCGCCGATGATTGTTTGCAGCAAACCGCCGATCACTGGAACCGGTTCACCCGGATTCGCCAGTTGCCAGCGCATGATCAGCATCATGCATAGGCCACCGAAAAGAAACAGCAGCCCCGTAATTCCATACTGAATCCCGATCACCTTGTGATCGGTGGAAAACAGGTATCTCTGCCACCACGGCAGCGGGTGATGCCCATGATGACTCTCGTGTGTGGAAGAGTGGGTGTGCGCGCTGGAATCCATAGATAAGCGAGACCTGGGGACTTCCCGATGAACGAGGATCGCACCCCCACGGCAAAGCGGCAGTGAGGAGGAGTACTGAAAACGCGTTGAGTCATTCACCCAGCAGCAAGCGGGGAAATATACCCGGAGTCAGGCGCTCGCCGCGCTCTGCCCGTTGCATTCCACGCTCCCTCCTCGCAAAGTGCGGGGACAGCGGCGATATCTCTGCTGCGATTTTCCAATGATTCTGAACGACCACCACATTACACAGCTCGCGGCAGAGGGGATGATCCGGCCCTTTGAGCCCTCCCTCATCCGCGAACTGGAGAACGGCACTCCGGTACTCTCTTTCGGGCTCTCGAGCTATGGATACGACCTGCGCCTTTCTCCGAGGGAATTCCTCATTTTCCGTCATGTGCCAGGCACGGTGGTCGATCCGAAGGCTTTCAACCCGAAGAACCTCGAGAAGACCCCGCTGCAGGAAGATGAGTCCGGCCGCTTTTTTATCCTTCCCGCGCGCTCGTACGGTCTCGGGGTGGCCGTGGAGGAGCTTCACCTGCCCGTGAACACCACGGCAATCTGCGTAGGTAAGAGCACGTATGCCCGCTGCGGGATTATCGCGAATGTGACCCCGGCGGAAGCCGGTTGGCGTGGGCATCTCACCCTGGAGTTTTCAAACTCCAGCGCCGCCGATTGCCGGATCTATGCGGATGAAGGGGTGGTTCAGATGCTTTTCTTCCAGGGTGAACCGTGCCGCACCAGCTACCGCACCCGGCAGGGGAAATATCAGAACCAGAAGCAGCGGATTACATTGCCGCGGGTGTGATGCTGAAGACGGCAGTTGTGGCTGTATGCATCCCGGAGGGATT
>CBINJX010000311.1:0-6284 GCA_966251085.1 uncultured Verrucomicrobiales bacterium | reverse complement strand
GGCATCCTCGACACCGGCGTCAGCTTGCGGGTCTCAATATCCTCGACGGGGACCAGGACCTGTTCGTTTTGTAACTGAAGTTTCACAACCGACTCGTTTTCCTCGGCGACCAGCCCCGAGAGCGTCCGCCCGTCGCCGGTCACAATCACCGTAAGTTGGTAGTCCTTCGAGACTAAGGCGTTCGGATCGAGGATGTTTTCGAGCAGGTAATCGAGGTTGGACCGATTCGAGCCGGTGATATCCGGTCCGATCTTTCCACCTTCTCCAAAGAGCACATGGCACTGCGCACAGGTCCGTACAAAGAGCGCACGGCCACGGCGGGGATCCCCGGGGGTGGAATAGCCAAGCCGGTAGATCGCCTTGTAGCGCTCGATCTCCTTCTGTTTTTCCGCAGGGTTCTCACGTACTGCTCCCCACGTGGCATCCAGCACCGCATTGAGATCGGCCTGCCCGAGCTGACGGATTTGGCGGACGAGTTCCGCTGTGAGATCCTTGGCGGGAACTGCATTTGCCTCAACAGCCTTCACCAGTTCACGCGCATACGCCGCGCGGGAAACCAGTGTCCCTAACGCATCGCGTTTCTCCGCGGCTCCGAGAGCCTGATAGGCACTGAGGATCGCGCGGGGTGTTGCTTCATCGCTGTAGCTGGCGAGCGCACGAACGGCGACCCCGCGAAGTGCAGGCTCGCTCAGCAACCGATGGAGAGTTGGTGCCAGCGACGAATCCTTTGCCGCGAGCAACGCATCCAGTGCCGCCTTCCGGGACTCTTCCGATATCTTGGAATCGGCGAGTTGCTCACGCATCACAGCCAGAGCCCGGGCACTGCCAAATTTCACGGAAGCGGCCAGTGTGGCATCGCGCAGTGCAGGCTTTGCGGAGAGCTTTGCTTCCAGTGCCTCCCATCCGGCGGGAAGTGCGACCTGCTTTTGGGTACGCAGCGCCTCATTCATACCGCGCAGGATAGCAAGTTGCTTCGACTCGTCTTCGACACTTCCGAGCGTCGCAATCAGCGCCTGGAAGGCTTCAGGAGTACCAATCGCAGCAGTGCGACGGCTGGTGAACTCGAGCATCCTGGGCAGCTTGGAATTCAGCGCCTGCTGAAGTGCGCGGGCCGCTTCCAGAGCAGGCAGCGGTTCGGCGGCATACCAGACCATCAGGGGCACGTTCTTATCCTTGGCGTCCTCCTCACGGCTCGCGAGTGCGGCGACCAGCTCCCAGCGTTTCTCGGGAGCGATGCGCTGTGCCGCCGCGGCCAGGTAAAGACGTACCGTTGCAGACTCTCCACCTTTCGCCATTTCGGTGAACTGCTTGATCGCAGCATCCGACGGTGTCCCCTTTTCGCAGAGCAGTTGGACTGCCCATGCACGCAGCCACTCGTTATCGTGATTGAGCAGGTCAACCAGCGTGATCTCATCAAGCCCGCCAGTCACGTGCAACGCCCAGAGTGCGCGGAGCTGGCGGGTTGTGACCCACTCCTCCTGGCTGGCGAACCCAGCGGGAGCTGGTCCGATCCCTTTGACGTTGAGGATCTCACGCAGGGCACGATGCACCTCCGGATCAGCGCCGCGCTCCTGCAAGATGCGGCGCGAGTGACGCACGTACCAGTCGTTTGGAGAAAGCTGCAGCGCAGCCAATTCGCGACCGGAGAGCTTCGTCAGATCCACATCCTTCACCGGTTTATCGTTGGAATGAACGACCTTGAAGATGCGGCCGTTGGAGCGGTCGTGAGCCGCGGCGTTCGGAGTATGGCACGCCTGTTTGTCGTACCAGTCGATCATGTACGCCGAACCATCCGGGCCATAACGGAGATTGAGGATCTGCGACCACTCATCATTGGCCATGAGGAAGTCGGGGCCGTGCTCACCCACATAACCGGAGCCACTGCGCACGAGGCGGTCCATGTTGATCCGCGCACCGTGGATGTTGTTCATGAAGATCTGGTTGCGGTACTCCGCAGGCCAGGAGCCGCCCAGATAAACCATGGCGCCACAATGCGCGTGCCCGCCTCCGGCAGAACCGGAGCGGCGATTTCCCGCATGCGGAGTGGCCGATGCATAATGCACGTGATCCGCACAGGTTTTAATGTCGTCGAAGATGTACGGGTTGAAATGCTGTCCGGCCTGACGGTGATACCGCGCTCCCTGAATCACATGGAAGAGATGCGGGATCACACACGAGGTGAGAAACGCCTGGCCGTGATCATTGAAATCCACGCCCCACGGATTGCTCGTGCCTTCCGCAAAGACTTCGAATTGATGCCGGACCGGGTGATACCGCCAGATTCCTGCGTTGATCCGGGTCCGCTCGTTCTCCGGTGTGCCGGGTTTGCCCACCTTTGAGTGTGTGAACACACCATGGCAGCCATACAGCCATCCGTCCGGTCCCCAGATGAAGGTGTTGAGGGTCTCATGCGTATCCTGAAAACCCCAGCCATCGAGCAGCACCTTCGGTTCTCCCGCGGGCTTTGGCTCATCGCCGTCCTGGATAGGGATGAAGAGCAGATTCGGAGCGGCTCCAATCCAGACACCGCCAAACCCCACCTCCATGCCGCTGACGAGGTTCAGCCCTTCCATGAAGACGGTGCGACGGTCGAAACGTCCATCGGCGTCTTTGTCTTCAAAGACCAGGATCCGATCTTTCCCCTGCCCCTCACGTGCGCGGTTAGGATAGGTGTGCCCTTCTGCAATCCAGAGCCGGCCACGATCATCCATTGCCATGGCGATCGGCTGATGCACATCGGGCTCCGCGGCAAAGAGCTTCACGGAAAATCCCGGAGGCCCGGTCATCTCCTTTGCCGCCTGTTCGCCTGTAAGCCCGGCAAACTTTATTTGGTCAAAGGGCATCGGGTTCTCGTTGCCCGGGAGCGCCTTCAATCCTTTGGCAGCCGCCTTGAACTCGTTCGTGAAGCTCGGCCGCTCGGCGTAGAGTTTGAAGTCGTCAAAGTTCAGATGCCCCCAGTGTCCTCCCTGTTGATCGACGATGCGGATGAAGATCTCCTTGCCCTGATGCGGCTGGAGATCGACCACCACCGGACGCAGCGTCTCACTGGCGTTGTTTTGCTTTGCGAAAAGCTCCGGTTCGTAAGCGGCCGTCTTGAAGATCACCTCGCCGGTGTCGGCGCGCACCAACTCGACCCGGGTATTTTCATAACCTCCGCCAGCGATTCGGAATGCCGCCCAAGGCTGAGTGATTTTGAAGGGCGCGGACTTGAGAGTGCCTTGTGGATCATCCCCCACCCGCTCGTAACCGCCGATCCAGAATCGCCCCGCATGTGCACTGGACATCCCGTTTCGGCGCTTGGCGACGGTGTCACCCTCGATCGGCTGCTGTTTGAAGGCATCACCCTCGGCGGTCCAGTCCTGGAGCGTACCGGTTTCGAAGTCGGTATTGAGAGGGCGACCTTCGCGGCCGATAGGGAGAGTACCGGCAGACTCTGCGATGGAAGCGGTCAGGGGAACAATGGTTGCGACGAGCGCAAACAGACAGGCGCGGGGGTTCATGGAGAAACTGGGGGAACGAGAAGCTCGATAGCTGATTATCAGCAACCGCTGATGCGGGTGAAGATTAGATGAGGAGAAACGGAAGGCAATGAGGAGCGGCACCTAGCGACCTGTTGCATGGAGAACCGGGACGCACATGGAGTGCGGTGGCGAGTTTTACGAGGCACCGCTTTGGAGGGAGAGTGATGTGCCTGCGCAGAGCACGTGTGGATCTGAGCGAAATGGAGCAGCGTACGTGAGAGGCGGGTCTTGTAGTGTGCATCGGCATCTCGGGTGCGCCTCGGTGATGGTCCGCTGCAATGCCCACCGCTTTTCTACGAGTGAAGCGGGTGCGATAAGGCATGTCTTCTCTCCGCGGGGAATCCGCTAGTCCCTCCAAAGCGGTGCCTCGTAAAACTCGCCGCCGCATTCCAAAAGCGCCCCGTGGGAATTACACTCCAAAAACAAAACCGCCGCACGGTTTCCAGTGCGGCGGTTTGTGAATTAACTCCTACCTAGCCGCGTTTATTTCCCAGCAACCCAGTTCACTGCGTTTTTCAGCAGCTTCTGGTAGTCGGGATGGCTGTGCGACTTCTCGTCATGGCCGAGGGTGATCGCGGCGATGCGGGCCTTCGGGTGCTGGACGATCCAGACCTGTGGGAAGGTCTTGCCTGATTGCGGGCTGGTCGCATTGGCGAGTACCCGGATCGGTGTTCCGTTCGGATCTGGTGTGGAGTAGTAGAGCTCGTCGCTGATACGGAACTTATCGGATACCCCATTCATCACAGGGTGATCGTGATCGACCACATCGACCTGGAACTCACCGTACTTATCGTGGCCGCGTGATCCGCCACCGACGATCTCACGATTCCACTCCGGGAAGTTCCTCCAGTTGTACCAGATGCCAGGGTGCACGATGACGAGTCCCTTGCCAGCAGCCACGTGCTCCGTGAGTGCTTTCGCGGTCTCGGAAGCGATCGGCTGATTGGCGCTCCAGACGAGCACATCGATGTTCTTCAACACCGAGGCAACGCCGTTCGCATTATCCGTGTACTCGAGGTACGCCGGCTTCAGCGTGGAGAGGATCGCACGGTCGGCTTCGTTGAACCACTTGTTGAAGTCGTGCGACGAACCGCCACCCACGAGCAATACGCGGAGTCCGGCATCGGCCGCTGGAGGCTGAGGGATCGGCGTATTCACACCCGCTGCTGCCTGGACTGTGCGGGTCGGGGCAGCCGGAGTGGATGGTGCGAGGCCGTAGTTCGGCGCAGGCGCATTCTTATCACCTGTCTCTGCGGTAATCGCGGCGAAGACCGGCACGATCTGGTTGCGAGGGCTCTCGAGAATGATCTTCTCGATCACACCACCCGCGGCAAGCGGCTTGCGGAAGACACGCACCTGATGGCCCTTCACGAGTTCAGGCACGTACTGCGAACCGGGTACATCGCGGCGTGCAATGTAGTCCGCAAACTCCACGCCGTTCTTCAGCTCCAGTTCTTCCTTTTGTCCGCCGGCATAGACGACGGTCACCTTTGCAGCAGGCACCTCTTCATTGACAGCCGGGTATCCCCAGCCGGCAACACCGCCGAGGAAGTGCAACGCATTCGCCTGCACTTTCGGAACGTCGATCTCAACCTTCGCAGGGAGCGTCCGGGAGAAGCCCCGACGCTGGCCACCGTTTAGCACCACAAGGTTCAGACCATCGTTGCGCATTGCAGGGTTCAGCACCTGGAAAGGCACCTCACCGACCTGCACGTGACCGTACTTGGTGAACTCGAGGTTGTTGTCCGTAGCTTCCTTGCTGACGAACAAGCCGAGGCGTCCGTCTGCGGTCACCGCCTTGGTAAGGTCGAGCACGCGGAAGCGTCCGGCGCTGCCACCTTCCATGAAGGCGATGATGTCGCGCAGGTTTTCCGCACCGAGCGCCTCGAGGCCTTCCGGCATCAGCGAACGTCCCATTGCGGTCCGGGCTTTGATCTCGGACTTCGCGACTTCACGCTCAGCAGCGGTATCACGGATCGTGACGCTCTGTGCGTTTTCGCGGGTGATGATACCCACGAAGGTGTTGCCATCCTTGGTCTCGATCATCCAAGCGGCGAAGCTCGGATCAACCTCGCGGTTCGGATCGACGATATGGGTCAGCAGCTCCGCACGCGGATGTGATCCCATGCCGGTGAGTTCAGGCCCGAGGTTGGAGCCTTCACCGTTGAAGCGATGGCACACTGCGCAGCTCGCAGTGAACATCGCCTTGCCCTTGGTAGCATCGCCACCCTGCTCCACCTGCTTGAGGAGCTGTGCGATCACGGCATCCTTCTGTGCGATCTGCGGACCGCGGATCTCTTCGATGGCTGCGAGCGCTTCCTTCGCAATTCCCTTGTCGGGATAATTGCGGATGCGATCCAGCATGATCGGATTAATCGCAGTGAGCGGCACCGTCTTCGACTTGATGCCTTCCACGAGTGCACGGGTCCATTCCGTGCGGGTCAGCAGCTCATTGAGAGCAGCGCCCTGAAGGGCTTCATCGAGCTGCGGGAACGCCTTCACGAGCAGTGCGCCGGTATCGGCAGCGCCGCTGCGGGCCAGTTCCGTGATTGCGCGCTGGCGGACAGCGCCACTGGCTGGCGAGGTGAGCAGCGCAGCGACAGCTTCCTTGGCTTCCGGTTTGCCGGTGGCAAGAAGAGTAGCGATTGCAGCCGCACGTTTTTCGTCAGGCTGCGAGGCGTCCTTGACTGTGGCGAGCAGGTTCGTGGAGAGGCGTTGAATATCACCGCTCAGCTTGCCCTGCTTGTCCCAAGCCGTCGTGAT
>CBINJX010000310.1:0-6286 GCA_966251085.1 uncultured Verrucomicrobiales bacterium | reverse complement strand
CAGGTTACGCTGTCCTGGTGGGGTTCGGCGCGTGCTGAGCGCTACCAAGTGCATCGCGCGACCAAAAGTGGCGGGCCCTACACGGTGATCGGAACTGCCGGACCGAAAGACACCGCCTTCCTTGATAAGAACGTCACCGATGGTACGACCTACTACTACGTCGTCGTCAGCGACGGGCCGGGAGTGTGGAGGGGGAAAGCGAGTGCGGAACTCGAGGTCAAACAGAAGCTCGTGCTGCAGTATCACTTTGATGGAAATACCAGCGATGCTGCCGGGCAGAGGCCTGCGGCAATGTCCGGTAGTCCAACCTACAATCAGGCGCACGGAAGCGGCAAAGCCATCGAATTTGACGGAGGCAAAGACTACCTGGTGCTTCCCAAGGGCGTGGCAAATTATCAGGACATCACGATTGCTGCCTGGGTTTACTGGGACGGGGGCAAGGATTGGCAGCGCGTGTTCGACTTCGGCGGAGACGTTACCAAGAACATGTTTCTCACCCCAAAAGCAGGAGACAAGATGCGGTTCGATATCACGACAAGCCGTGGTGCGGAAGGTACTGGCCGGCTCGAAGCACCCGCTATGAAACCGCGCCGCTGGACGCATATCGCGGTGACCCTGAACGGCGACACCGGGACTCTGTATGTGGATGGCGAGCCTGTGAGTACGGCGAGTATCACACTCGATCCGCTCTTCACACAGAATCGCTGCTATATCGGAAAGAGCCAGTATCCTGACCCGCTATTCAAGGGACGCATCGATGATTTCCGCATCTACAACCACGCGCTTTCCGCCGCGGGAGTCCGTGATGTTTTCCAGAGACGGAAATAGCGTCGTTGCAAGTGCGGTACTGCAACCAATTGTGTGGAGGTGGCTCTGGCGCGAGCTTCAGACGAGGGGTGTACAACTCATGTCGAGAACGTGAACCATCAGTCTCGTTCAGGATGATCTCCCGCCTTTGACTTCAGCCTTGAGTATGCTGAGGAAGCGCTGGAGCAGCGGGTTTGAATCGCCCTTGCGCCATGCGGCTCCGACTTTCCAACGCGCCTGTGGTTCTTTGAGTTTGTGGAAGCGGACACCGGCGAACTGCGTCGAACCAAAGGACTGTGGAATCATCGTCAGCCCCAGACCCGCCTGAACCAGCGCCAGCGCTGTGGTGACTTCAGGGACTTCCTGCACAACGTGGGGGTGAAAGCCGTGTTTCCCGCATAGTGCGATCGAGTGTTGGTGAAAAGTGGGCGACCGCTCCGGAGAGATCAAAATGAAAGGCTTATCGCGGCACTCTCGCAGCGGCAGATTGGCCGGTAGATCTGCCGAGAGACTCGACACCAGCATGACGCGGTCTTCGATGACGGGCAGAGTCTGGAATTCTTCGCCGACTGGAAGGCGCACAAAACCGATATCAATCCTCTCCGACCGCAACGCCTCCACTTGTTCCGCCGTGGACATGTCGCGCAGGGTGAGTTCCATGGAGGGAACGCTCTTTCGCAGCCGCACCACAATCCGTGGAACGAGTTCAAAGGTGTGAAATCCAAACCCGATCCGTAGCCGGCCCGTTTGCCCGGCGGCGGTGCGTCGTGTGCGATCGAGCAACTCGTCGAAATCTCGCAATGTCACTCGTGCTCCGCGAAGAAACATCTCACCCAGAGCGGTGAGCTGTGTGCTGCGCCGGGTGCGCGTGAAAAGGGCGCCGCCTAGTTCCTCTTCCAAGCGCCGGATCTGCTTCGTGAGCGCGGGCTGGCTCAATGAGAGCACCCGCGCCGCCCGGCCGAAATGCAATTGCTCAGCCAACGTGACGAATGAGCGAACTTCGCGCAGTTCCATGCCTCAGAGTTATCACGGTCATGAAATCATGCCATTGGAAGAATCAGCCGTCTGACGGCAGCTTATGCTGCATGAATCGAGAACCACGTCAGAGGCCATTCAGGCTCGCGTTCATTGACTTGGATGACACGCTCCTGGGGCCGCGCAAAGATATCGGGCCCGAAAACCAGGGTGCGTTGAATCGGTTGCGTGAGGCTGGAGTGCAGATCGCAATTGCCTCAGGACGTCACCATAAGAATATCACCGGGTTGCGCCAGATCGAGCGGCAGGAATGGGTTCTCTCGTCTCATGGAGCCGTAGTGCGGCATGTTCATACCGGTGAAGTGCTGGCGGAGGCGACGATGGACCCGGTGTTGGTCGAGCATCTTTGCCAACTTGCTCGCGAGCTGGAGTTCAGCCTGATCGTTTATCATCGGGATGGAGCTTTCATCGAGCGCAGCACCCAGTGGACTGAACTTTATGCCCGAGAGGCAGGATGGACTCCGAAGCAGACGGACATCTCAAGCCTCGACCCTGCTGGGTTTCAGAAAGTGCTCTGGTCTGATCATCCCGACCGCATCCAGCAATGGGCGCCCGGGATGAAGGCGGAGTTCGCGGGCCGGCTGAATATTCTGGTGACCAATCCGGAGCTCCTGGAGTTCTTTTGCCCAGATGCCAACAAGGCCATAGGTGCGCAGACCCTCGTGCGAAAGCTGGGTATTGCCCCAGAAGAAACCCTCGCCTTTGGGGATGGCAATAATGACGTCGAGTTGCTGCGTTGGGCTGGACTTTCGGTGGCTATGAGCCATGGGCGTGAGACGGCCCGCCAAGCGGCCCGATTCGTCTCGCCACCAGGACCACCGGAAAGCGCCTTTGCACGCGCCGTAGATCTGGCGCTTCTCTGAAGGTTGAGGTTGAGAGCCACGCTGGTTTGCTGCTCGTAAGCTGCAACGAGATGCATTAAGGGAGCTGATTACTGCAGTCCAGTTCCTGGCCCTGCGGAAGACGTCTGCAGAGGCCGCCGGCTGCGAACATGTTTTCGTGGCAACGAAATCGTCCCCGACCGTTGGCGAATACCTGATAAAACAGCTTCGCGACCGCGGGGTTCGACATCTCTTTGGAATCCCGGGTGATTATGTCCTCGGATTCTACGATACGGTGCTCGGAAGCGATGTGCAGATCATCAACACTTGCGACGAGCAGGGGGCCGGTTTTGCAGCGGACGCTTATGCTCGAGTTCATGGACTTGGCGCGGTTTGCGTCACCTATTGTGTGGGTGGGCTCAAGGTTGCCAATACCACTGCAGAAGCATTTGCCGAAAAATCACCGGTAGTGGTGCTCAGCGGTGCACCGGGAATGAAGGAGCGCGAAAAGAACCCGCTGCTCCATCATAAGGTTCAGGACTTTGACACACAGCGGAAGGTCTTCGAGCAATTGACTGTGGCGTCCACGGTGTTGAGTGACCCGCAGACTGCTTTTGATGAGATCGACCGCGTGTTGCACGCTTGTTTGCGCTACAAGCGGCCCGTTTATATTGAGTTGCCACGGGATGTGATCGCCATGCCCGGCGTATCGGGACGAGTGCCCGCTATCCGCGAGGAAAGTAATCAGGCGGTGCTCGAGGCCGCGTTGGCGGATGCCGTGGAGGTGATCAACCAAGCGACAAAGCCGGTGATTTTAGCTGACGTGGAGCTGCATCGTTTCGGTCTGCAGGATGAACTGGTGCGGCTGGCGGAAAAGACCGGGATTCCTGTGGCTTCGACCATTCTCGGTAAGTCGGTCATGAGCGAACAGCATCCACTTTATCTGGGAGTGTACGAGGGGGCCATGGGACGGGAGGAAGTGCGCTCCTATGTGGAGTCGAGCGACTGCGTGCTGATGCTCGGCGCCTACATGACCGACATAAATCTCGGCATCTACACCGCCAAGCTGGACATGGCCCGGGCGATCTACGCGACCAGCGAAAAGCTCTCCATTCATTACCGCACGTATGAGGAGGTGCTCTTTAAGGATTTTGTATGCGGACTCTTGGATGCACCGCTGCGGCAGCGGGCCGGGACGGAGATCCCGCGTCCGGCGGCAATGAAACCGTTCCATCCTGAAGCTGGGCGGAAAATGACCGTCAAACGGCTGTTCGAGCGGCTCAATAGCTTTCTCGACGACGACACCATTGTCGTCGCCGATGTGGGTGATAGCCTTTTTGGCGCCTCGGATCTCTTCATCCATCGCCGCACCGAATTTCTTGCCACCGCCTATTATGCATCCATGGGATTTTCTGTCCCGGCGGGAATCGGCGCCCAACTCGCGAATCCCAGGCTCCGCCCGCTGGTTCTCGTGGGAGATGGAGCCTTTCAGATGACCGGCATGGAATTGGCCACAGCTGTACGCTACGGACTCAACCCGATCGTGGTGGTGTTAAACAACTCCGGTTACGGCACCGAGCGGCACATTCACGACGGTCCTTACAACGACGTGGCAGTATGGAAATTCCATCGCGTTCCTGAAGTGCTGGGAGCGGGGAAGGGGATACGAGTCGAGACGGAGGATCAATTCGATCTCGGACTGGAGGAAGCGAGGAAACGCACCGATTGCTTCACCATTCTCGACGTGATCCTGGAGCCATTGGACCGCTCACCTGCCTTGGAGCGGCTAGCCGCGCGATTGGCAGAGCGCTTGTGAGGGCGCGGAGCGGTTCTAAAGCGCAAAGAGAGAACCGTTTGCGAGCTGTTGCTTGAAGGGGATGAAAGAGGGATCGCTACGGTGCTCAATGTTCTCATTCGAGAAATGCCGCGCTAACCTGTTCCTGTGTCCCAACCGTTTCACCACAATGTTTACGTGATCCTGCTAGATCCCGCCGTGGCGAAACACCCATCGGTTCTGCGCCTCAATCCCAAGCGTGATCCTGCAAAGCCTTGCCTCTATGTGGGAATGACTGGCTTACCCGTGGAACATCGCTTCGAAAACCACAAGAATGGCTACAAGGCCGCGTGGACCGTCGAGAAGTACGGGATTCAGCTCCTACCCGAGTTTTACGAACATCTGAACCCAATGCCTTATGATGCGGCCGCGGAGATGGAGCGGGATCTGGCCGAGGAACTGCGTGACCAGGGTTATACGGTGACAGGCGGAACCTAGCGTCACAGGCGCTGAGACCCACAAAAGAGAAAGGCCCGCGCTGATGATAATCACCGGCGCGGGCCTTCTGGATGCTCTGGGGAGCTGCTCTAGGGGAAGAACGTGGTGAGAAGATCATAGGCCGATTATCCCGTCAATGAAAAATCTCCCGAGATTTCACCAATCGCGAAAGGAGCAGGTGTCACTGCATTATAAAACAGGAAAATCGCAGAAAGATAAAAATTCTATTGCGCCGTATCCAATTTCCTGACTACTCTGCCTGCGTTCTGGGGGGAACAGCAGCCCTTCGGTAGCCATTCGGCTCCGAGGGGCTGTATTTTTTCTGGTAAGTAGCTGTGGTTAACAGAGGAGCAACCAATGAGCGGGACGCCGAAAGCGTGAAGAAGTAATCAGTAAGTCAGCAATTAATTCGAATCCCGCTACTTACACCTGCCCCGATCCGCCATTGTGGCGATGCTGGGCTGTTTACTGATTTCTGAGCACCGAGTACCGAGTACTTCTTCCCACCTTCACGTGTGCCCCGCTCGTTGGTTGCTCTCAATTATTCACTTCCACGGGAGAATCATTGGCAGGATCCGCAAGTGCGGTACCGACTTTCACCCCAGCGGAGTGCTTTTTAGTGGATTGCGATGACGAACCAAGAGACTGCCATTTCGTCGTGCATCTGTCGTGAGAACAAGCAGATCGATCACCAACTCTGATGAGAGTTGGCGACCCTAACGGGATTCGAACCCGTGTTACCGCCGTGAAAGGGCGGTGTCCTAGGCCACTGGACGATAGGGTCGTTTTGGAAACGAGTGCGTGAATATGGGGATTGAGTGCGTGGGACGCAAGCTAGAATTCTAAAATTCTGCGAGAAATTTTCTCCGTGGCTCCGGTGTGCTGGTGAATAAAGCCGCGAGCTCGGGTGGTAAGGTCGTTTCGACGGGTGGGCGAGTCGAGAAGTTCGGCAACAACATGTGCGAGTTCGGTTTCGTCTTGAACTTGGATTGCAGCGTCGGCAGCACGCCACGCTTCGACCACGGCTCGGAAGTTTTCCATATGCGGACCGTAAATCACGGGTTTGCCCGCCATGACAGGCTCCACGGGGTTCTGTCCGCCTTCGGCAGTGATGCTTTTTCCGATGAAGACCACGGTGCCGAAGTGGTACCAATCGCGGAGTTCTCCGGTGCTATCCACCAGGAGGCAATCGGGATTGAGTACGGAACCGGGAGCGCTACGGCGGGCGACGCGGAGCCCGAGTTTTTCGAGGTCGGTGACAGCGTCGGCGCTGCGCTCGAAGTGGCGGGGAACGACAATGAGGAAGAGCTGGGGAAAGCGTTCGCGGAGTTGGAGAAGTACGCGGCCAAGG
>CBINJX010000309.1:0-6293 GCA_966251085.1 uncultured Verrucomicrobiales bacterium | reverse complement strand
TTCTCCATTTGGCTCGCGGGAGCGGGGGTGACGCCGGGCCTGGTGTACGGCGCGACCGATGAGTTCGGGTATGCGGCCGTGGAGAATCCGGTCAGTGTCCACGATCTCCACGCGACAATGCTGCATCTGCTCGGCATCGAGCATCATCGCCTGACGTACAAATTCCAGGGACTCGATGCCAAGCTCACCGGGGTGGAACCTTCCAAGGTGGTGCAGGGGATCCTCACCTCTTAATCTTAATCGTAATCATAATCTCCCCACCGCAGAGGAGAGTAAGAATAAGATTAGGAGTAAGATTAAGAATCCAGCCACCTCGCCGGATTGACTACGCTTTCCTCGCTCTCTACCCAACCAACCCCATGCGTTCCATCCTCTCGACAATCATTACCCTCGGCGTCCTCTCCGCTCCGCTCTACGCCCACCCGGAGCCCGGTCAGGCCGCTCCACACGACGACACCAAACCCACTGCCGCCGTGACCACCGGCAGCGGCTCGGCCACGTATCGTACTGTACCGGACTGGGCACACATCCCGGAGAAGCTCCAGCTCGGGCCGACCCACGGCAGCGCAGTGGTGGACAAGCAGGGGCTGATCTATGTCAGCACCGATTCACCGAACGGCTTCTATGTGTTCCAGCCCGATGGCACGCTGGTGCGTACCATGGCGCCTGAGTTCAGCGGAGTGCACGGTATGATGATCCGCGAGGAGAACGGGCAGGAGTACATTTACGCCGCTCACCTCAAGGGCTCGCAGATCGTGAAGCTGACGCTCGACGGAAAGCCGGTGCTCACCATTCCGTATCCGAAAGAGGCGGGAGTTTACCCGGGCGGCAAAGGCTACAAACCAACCGCAGTTGCTGTGGCGCCGGACGGCTCGATCTTTGCCGCGGATGGCTACGGGCTGTCGCTCATCCACAAGTTCGACAGCAACGGGAAGTACATCAAAACCTTCGGCAAGAAGGGCGAGGCGGAAGGTGAGTTCCGGGCGTGCCACGGCATCGCGCTCGACACCCGTGGAGAGAAACCGCTGCTGCTTGTCTGCGATCGTGAAAACCGCCGTCTCCAGCACTTCGATCTCGATGGCAATTTCGTGGCGGTGATCACCACCGGCCTCCGCCGTCCGTGCGCTGTCTCGATCCACGGTGATAATGTGGCAATTGCCGAACTCGAGAGCCGCGTGGCAATTCTCGATAAGTCGAACAAGGTTATCGCGACTCTTGGTGACAACCCCGACAAGTCACAGTGGGCGAAGTTCGACATCCCTCCGACCGCATGGAAAACCGGCATCTTCACCGCACCCCATGGGATCACGTATGATCACGAGGGTAACCTGTACGTGCAGGACTGGAACAAAACCGGGCGTGTCACCAAGTTGGTGAAAACGTCAGGTGAGGTGGCGGGGAAGTAGGAAGTAGGAGGAAGGTTGGGAGTTGAGGGCTGAGTGTTGAGGGACGTGGAATGGCGGTTTGGGAGTGGGCCTTGAACTCGCCTGTATATTGATTCCAAAAGAGCGCGGCTCATATAGCCGCGCTCTTTTTTGGCGAGTTGAAGCGCGATCCGGCGTCTCTAGGCTTCGCCAACCTCCCACGCGACCTTCTCCTTGGGGAGCCCTGCCTTCAGGAACTCCTCCGCGCGGCGGATCTGTGTGTCGATCCCTCGCCGCAAATCTGCGGGATCATAGGGTGTGACTTCATGCGGAGGGACTCCGATTCCCTCGATGCCTCGCCCTCCGTTAAATCGCCCCTTGTTGCTCGCTACCGAGAAACGAACGGAGAACAGCTTGCTCGGCACGGTGATCACGGTCTTCTGCGATGACATTCCTGCAGTCGGTGTGTCGCCGATCATGAAGGCTCTCCCATCCTCCTTGAACATCCCGGCCACAGTCTCGCCCGCTGAGCGCACCCCGGCATCGACGATCACCACCATCGGTCCCGTGAATGGTTTTGTCCCAGCGCCGGTGTATTGACGCCACCGTTTGCCCGTCGGGACAAAACGGCCAAACACCGCCTCGTGATCGCAACCTCCGCCCCCGTTGGCGCGGGTGTCGAGGATCAGACCGGGTACATCGCCGATTCCCACGAGCATCTGATCGAGTTGCTCGGGCAGGATCGCCGGAACGTCCCGCAGGTGAATATACCCGTAGCCACCAGCGGTTTTTCCATACGACTGCCGGCCAACGCGCTGGGTTTCCTTTGGGGGGAAGACCGGGCCGATTGGCACGAAATTCGGACCTCCCGAGCGGGTGATCGTCACCGTCTTTGGCTGCCCGTCTTTTATGAGCCGAAGCTTGATTGGTGTCCCTTCCCAATCTGCCAGCCCCGCGTGGCACGCATAATAAAGAGCCGTGTGAGGCGTCGAATAACCGCGCTCATCACTGAGTCGCTGCACTGCATTGTCGAGCCACATCCGGATCGGTGTATCGTCGATGGCTTCGACTTCCATACCCGGCTCGATGCCGGCCTCGGTTGCTGAGGCAAATGCCTGCCTTACGAATACCTTGTCGCCAATGAGCACCAGGTGCACCCGCGGTCCCGTGAACCTGCGGCCGTTGCTTTCATCCGGCATCTTCACCTTCAGCCCCAGCAACCCTGCGTGACCATCGCGGATTTGTGCGACCAGGCGGTTGCATAGCTTCACGTGGGCGACCTCGTCTCGCACCTCCTGCGCTTCTTTACGGAAACGCTCCGCCACGAGCTTCCAATCAATTGCCTTGGTCTTGAAGAAATGCCCTGCCTTCCCTTCGAGTTCCTTGATCAGGAACTCCACGTCCGCGGAAAAATCGACGGTGGGAGTCTGACCTCGGGCGAATTGGGAAGCGGTGAGGGAGAGGAGAAGGGCGAGCGCCTGCCGACGGGAAAGGGGAGCCGTGCTCATGGCTGTCTATCAGGCTGCTGGATAACGATAAACGCAACGTGGTAAAACTCACTATTGACAAAACCTCGGCAGCCGTCGTGCAAGGGCGACCACAACATCTGTCAGATGCGAACTCCGGGTGTGATCGCGACCGACCCACCTCTCGCTCGTAAAACTCAGCGCATCGGCGCGCGCGACGAAAGCTCCCTAGTTCGCAGACGTCGTGCAAATCGCGGAATCATTCGCGCAGGCCGAATTTTCTTCGTGGCTGTCTACCGTCTCCGCCGGTTGATGATGTCAATGGCTCTCCCCGCGCCAGAGCCGAGGACGACCCGGGCGCGATCGTAGCGCAGACATCCCTGTCTGCGGGTGCCCCGACCATCCTGGTCGGAGGCTGATCACCGCGGCAGCTATGGAGTGTATGGAAAGAGACGAAGGGTAGCTTGCGAGTCGCCCGTGGAGCGCGCAGGCCTCGGAGCAAGGATGCTCCGGTCACCCGCAGTCAAGACGACTGCGCTACGCTGCTCCCTACTTCACCACGATTTCCTCTGTCTCCGGCGCATGATGCCCATGCGGTTCCACCGGACCGTGGTGATGCGTCTCATCCGGCCGCTTCTCGCGGGTGAACTTCCGGATTACCACATAAAACACCGGTGTGAACAACAGGCCGAAGAAGGTGACGCCGATCATGCCGTAGAATACAGCCGTTCCCAGCGCCTGGCGCATCTCGGCTCCCGCGCCGCTAGCGATCACCAGCGGCAGTACGCCGAGGATGAATGCGAAGCTGGTCATCAGAATCGGCCGCAGACGCAGACGCGCCGCTTCCACTGCAGCGCTGAACCGGTCCTTACCGGCGTCCTGCTCCTGTTTCGCAAACTCCACGATAAGGATCGCGTTTTTCGCCGCGAGACCGACGAGCACCACGAGGCCGATCTGCGTGAAGATGTTGTTGTCCATCCCTCGCATCCAGACACCGGCAAGCGCGCTGAGCAGACACATCGGCACGATGAGGATCACCGCGAGCGGCAGACCCCAGCTTTCATACTGCGCTGCCAGCACGAGGAAGACGAAGAGCACGCAGAGCGGGAAGATCAGTGTGATCGTGTCCCCCGCGAGGATCTGCTGGTAGGTGAGATCGGTCCACTCGTAGGCGTATCCGTCCGGTAGAGTCTCTTTCGCCACGCGGTCCACGGCGGCAATCATTTCTCCCGAGGAAACTCCCGGTAATGTACTGCCGTTCACGTCCGCAGTGACGAACATGTTGTACCGCGCCACACGATCCGGGCCGCCGATCTTGGTCAGCTTCACCAGCGCACCCAGCGGGACCATTTCACCCTTCTGGTTGCGCGTCTTCAGTCGCGTCACATCCTCCGGGCGCACGCGGAATTTCGGATCCGCCATCGCGGTTACCTGATACGTGCGGCCGAAGAGGTTGAAGTCGTTGACGTACACCGAGCCGAGATAAGTCTGGAGCGTCTCGTTGATCTCCGCCAGCGAGACCCCCATGTTCTTTGCCGCCTCGCGATCGATATCCACGTAGTACTGCGGCACGTTTGCGCGGACACCGGTGAGCAGGGAGGTGAAACCCGGCTCCTTGGACAACCCGTCGATCAGCTTCTGGGTGGCAGCTTGCAGGGATTCCAGCCCTGCGTTTTCCAGGTCTTCCACCTGGAGTCGGAATCCGCCGGCGTTGCCGAGACCACGCAATGCAGGAGGCGGCAGCACGAGGACACGTCCTTCCTGGATTGTGGAGAAGCGCTTGCGCAGCTCCGCGAGCAGGCCGTCACCGTACAGCTTCGGATCGTGCTGACGGTTTTTGTAATCATCCAGGATGAGGAACGCCGCGCCGACGTTCGACTGGTTTGCCTGGAGCACCGAGGAGTAGCCGGAAATCGCGAAGGACTTGGTGACACCCGGTGTGCTCCGGCCGATCTCATCCATCCGTCGCACCACCGCATCGGTACGATCAAAAGAAGCGGCATCCGGCAGCTGAACCACCACGATGAGGTAACCCATGTCCTGCTGCGGAATGAATCCGGTCGGCACACTCTTGAACAGGCCACCGGCAAAGACCACCAGCCCCGCATAGATCGCAAGCACGACCACACTCATCCGGACCAGCCGTCCGACGATGTTTCCAAAAATCTGAGAGGTCCGCTCGAAGAAGGTGTTGAACCCGCGGAAGAACCATCCGAACAGGAAGTCGATCCCGCGCTGGAGCACATCCTTCTTTGCGCCGTGCGGCGGCAGCAGCAGAGTGGTCAGGGCCGGGCTCAGCGTCAGGGAGTTGAAAGCCGAGATGATGGTTGAAGCCGCGATCGTCAGCGCGAACTGTTTATAAAACTGCCCGGTGATACCGCTCACGAATGCCGTCGGGATGAACACCGCGCTGAGCACCAGCGCCACCGCGATCACCGGTCCGGTCACTTCCTTCATCGCGCGAATCGTTGCCTCGCGTGGTGAAAATCCCTTCGCGATGAAACGCTCCACGTTTTCCACCACCACGATTGCGTCATCGACCACGATACCGATCGCGAGCACCAGACCGAAGAGGGAGAGGTTGTTCAGCGAGAAGCCGAACGCCGCCATCACCGCCAGTGTACCGATGAGCGACACCGGAACGGCGAGCAGGGGAATGAGCGAGGCGCGCCAGTTCTGGAGGAAGACTACCACCACGATCACCACGAGGATGATCGCCTCGATGAGAGTGTGGAGCACCGACTGCACCGATTCACGGACGAAGCGGGTTGGATCGTAGTTGATGCGGTAATCGACACCGGGCGGAAAACGCTCCTTCAGCCGCGCCATCTCCGCGTACACTGCATCCGCGGTTTCCAGTGCATTGGAACCCGGGAGCTGGAAGACACGGAGCGAAACCGCGTTCCTCCCGTTCATGTAGCTCTTCACCGCGTAATCACGGGCGCCGAGTTCGATCCGGGCTACATCGCGGACACGGATCACGTCACCGTTTCTGCCGGTGCGAACGACAATGTTTCCAAACTCTTCCGCCGTGACGAGACGTCCCTTGGTCGTGAGGGTGTACTGGAACTCCGTTCCGGGAGGAGCCGGCATCTGGCCGAGCTGTCCCGCCGCCACCTGCACGTTCTGCTCGCGCACTGCGCGGATCACATCCCCAGCCGTCAGATCCCGCGCGGCGATCTTTTCCGGGTCGAGCCAGAGCCGCATGGAGAAATCGAGACCGCCAAGCGAAGAGGCCTCCGCGACACCCGGCAGACGAGCGATCTGGTTCTGAATCTGGAGAGTGACGTAGTTGGAAAGATAGATGACATCGCGCGAGTCATCCGGTGAGAAGAACTGGATGGCGAGGGTCAGGTCCGGCGAACGCTTCTGGGCCGTCACACCGAGACGCCGCACTTCTTCCGGCAGACGCGGCAGCGCGGCGGCGACCCGGTTCTGCACGAGCACCTGCGCCTGGTCGAGG
>CBINJX010000308.1:0-6310 GCA_966251085.1 uncultured Verrucomicrobiales bacterium | reverse complement strand
CGCGGCCCCTACCGGTAAGGGTGACGCGCCATATGGATTCCTTTCTCCACCTCTTTCACGCGTCCGGCTCGTTTGGTGCTCTCAACTGCCTTTTTCAGGGTAAGTTCAGACTGTCGCCGGCGCAGGCGCCTCTGTCTTCACTGTCCCAATACTGTGCAAGGTGGCATCCGCAGGCAGCACTGCCCGTTCGCAGAAGTCACCGAAACCTTCACCCTCCAGGCGTTCCACAGCGTAGCGCTTAATGATCGGCTTAAGGAGTTCCACGGCGCCATCGATAGTCACACTCGGTGCGACGAGGCGGTTGAGGCGGGTGCCGTTGTAGCTGGCGCCAAGATAGAGCGCGTACTTGTTCGGCGCGCGGCCGACGAATGCGATCTCGGCCAGGAATGGCCGGGCGCAGCCATTCGGGCAACCGGTGATCCGGAGGCTAATCGCGTCGTCTTTCAGGCCGGCTTCATCGAGGACGGTCTCAAATTTCGCGAGGAGGTCCGGCAATGCCCGCTCACTCTCGGCGAGGGCCAGGCCGCAGGTGGGCAATGCCACGCAGGAAAGTGCGTTGAGGCGCATTCCCGAGCGGTTGTTCTCTGCGGTCAAGCCGTGCTTTGCGAGGATTGCCTCGATCACGGGCTTCTGCTCGGTCTTCACACCGGAGATCGTCAGGTTCTGCGAGGGCGTGAGCCGGAAGTCGCCGGTGTGAATCTCGGCGATCTCACGGAGGGCGGTCTTCATCGGCCAGCCCGGTAGATCTTTGATCCGGCCGCTGAGAATATGCAGGCCATAGAACCAGGTGCCGTCGGCGCACTCGTGCCAGCCGTGCGGATCCTGGATCGTGGTGAAATGGAAAGGACGCGCGGGCTCGATGGTCACCCCGGAACGCCGCTCGACTTCGCCGCGGAACCAATCCAGCCCGCGATCTTGGATGGTGTACTTCAGGCGCGCGTGCTTGCGGTTGGTGCGATCACCGAAGTCGCGCTGAGTCGTGAGCACGGCTTCACCGACAGCATTCACCTTGTCCGATGGAATGAATCCGAGCACGTCGGCCAGACGCGGGAAGGTTTCGACATTCCCGTGGCTCATGCCCTGACCGCCACCGACCGTGACATTGTAGCCGACGAGCTGATCGTTCTCGACAATGGCGATGAAGCCGAGGTCCTGGGAGAAAATATCGACGTCGTTTGAAGGAGGCAGCGCAAACCCCGTCTTGAACTTCCGCGGAAGGTAAGTATCGCCGTACATCGGCTCGATTTCAGGCTCTCCACCCGCCACGAGTTCCTCATCGAGCCAGATCTCATGATAGGCGCGGCTGCGCGGCAGCGCGTATTCACTCCACCCTTTTGCATGCTCATAGACCTGCTGAAGCACGGGGTTGCGCTCCGGGTTCGGCGGCGCCATCACGTTGCGGTTCACGTCGCCGCAGGCCGAGATGGAATCGAGCAGCACCTTGTGCATCTGCTGGATGAGCGGCTTCGCATTCGCCTTGAGAACCCCGTGAAACTGGAAGGTCTGCCGAGTGGTGAGGCGCAGTGAAGGTGCGGCGACTTCTCCGGCGAGCTGATCGAGCACGAGCCACTGCTGAGCCGTTGCCTTGCCACCGGGCAGTCGCACGCGGAGCATGAATGCGAACGCCTTTTCTTTCCCGGCCTTTTTGAGCGCATTCCGAAGGTCTCGATCATCCTGCATGTAGAGACCGTGGAACTTGGTGAGCAGGCTGTTATTGTCGGAGATCGTGCCTGTCGAAGTGTCGAGCAGGTCCTCGGCAATGGTGCCGCGCAGGTGGTTGGAGGCGAGCTTGAGACCTTCGTTAGGGACGAGCGGCTTCGACTGGTCGGGTTGTGAACTCATTGAGATGGGTGTGGTAATTTACGGCAGCCTTGCCTGGGCGGATCGGGAACCTGCACAGCAATACAGCTGGAGGCGGAAGATAGCACAACGGCGGCTTTTGGAAGCGCGGACCATAACCAATAAATTCGAAGCCGAAACTCTGGAGTTGCCGAACGCGGTACGGACCTGTGGCCGTCGAGAGAATTGCCGACCGGCACCTCATCTCTTCCGCCGCTCCCAAACGGATGAGATCCAACCGTTTGCTCAAGCCCAGGCGTCGCGCGGAGGGGTGAACCACCAGCCGATTGAGCGAACCTAGCGGCCCATCAGGAATCTCGGAAAAAATTCCGGAGTAGCTTTCCGAATCGGGTACCTCTGCCAGGCTGGAATTCATACTCAGTCGAGCAGCAGCTCCCGGGACTCCCGCCCGCAATGCCACCCAATGCCGAGCGGCACTGTCAAATTCATCAAGCCATGTGGCCATCCGCCCAGCTTCCGCCACGGTGGTCTCCCACGCTTGGACACGTAAGATTCCAACCGCCTGGAGCAGATCTTCTTCTTCCGGAAAAAACTCCCTGATCTCGATATCACTCATGGGACTTGGTGTAGGCGGAAAATTCCCCGCGGGTTTACTCCCGTTCAGGACTGCGCAGGTCATTTCGGCGCTTCCCAGCTTACCTCTCGTTTTGGACTCAGCCAGATACACAGGCTCGGTTTCCGTTCACGTACACTTCACGGCGAGGGAAGGCTCCAAGAATGGGACAGATAGGACGGATGAGACGCATAGGACTCGTGTGTCCTGTCGCGTCCTACAGGTCCCATTACCCGGCCTTCCTCATCCCGGCTCAATGCTCGTCCATCAACTGCCGCACCAGACGTCCCAGAATGCCGATCGCCTCTTCGGTTCGGGGGGACCATACGTGTCCGCAGGAGATCCGGATGAAATTACGGAAACCTTTTTTGGCGGAGAACATCGGCCCGGGTGCGATGCTGATCTTTTCGGCAAGCGCCATGTCATCAAGCTTCAGCGCATCGACCTCTTTTGGCAGCTCGATCCAGAGGACAAAGCCCCCACGCGGGCGGGTGATTTTGATCCCAGGTGGAAATGAGGCCGTGATTGCAGCGCTCATTCGCTCGACCAGCTCCGCGTAGGTGCGGCGGACAGAGCGCAGGTAATAATCATAACCTCCGTTCGCCAGAAACTCCGCGATCGCGAGTTCCGGCAGGGTTGCCGTTGCCAATGTGCTGGTCAGTTTGAGTGCCTTCACCCTTGCGAACCAGCGGCCAGGCGCCACCCATCCGACACGGTAGCCGGGGGCCAGGGTCTTGGAAAAGGAACTGCACAACATCACCAGCCCCTTTTTGTCGTACGACTTCGCTACCCTGGGCCGATGGAGTCCGAAATGAAGCTCTCCGAAGATGTCGTCTTCAATGAGCGGCACTTCACGCCGGGCGAGGATTTCCACCAGGCGCTCCTTGTTCTCGTCCGGCATCAGGGAGCCGAGTGGATTGCTGAAGTTTGGCACTGCAACACATGCGGCGACCCGATGCTCCTCTACGATCCGTTCCAGCACATCCAGATCCATCCCGTCCCGTGGGTGCATCGGGATCTCGACCGCTTTCCGCCCCATCTCCTCCACCGCGTGGAGCACGCCAAAATAACTGGGGGCTTCCACGGCCACCACGTCACCCGGCCTGGTGACAGCCCTCAGACAAAGCATCAGCGCCTCGGTTCCGCCGGAGGTGGTGATGATTTCATCCGGGGAAAGATTCGAGCCAGCATCGAGCAATCGTTTCACGATCTCCCGGCGGAGCGGCTCGGCGCCCGGTGGCATATCATAACTCACACCCCGCTCACCCGCGCTCCGGGCGACCGACGCCAGGATGCGATTGAGCTTCACAGTCGGAAGTAACTCGGCGCCCGGCGCTGCACCGCCAAAGGGTACGACACCCGGCATCTGCGCTGCCTCAAATAGGCGCGATTGCAGACTTCCAACGGTTACCGCTGTTACGGCACTTGCCGGCTTGGACTGCTTTGGTTCTCCCACGCGGCTTTGAACGAGAGGGCGCACAAAGAAGCCTGATTTCGGGCGAGCCTCGATCAGGCCACGATTCTCCAGCTCCAGATACGCCTGAACCGCCGTCGTCACGCTCACCCCATGCTGCTCACTGGCACGGCGGACCGAGGGAATGCGCTCGCCCGAGCGCAAGGTGCCGTTCCGGATGAGGCGTTCCACTTTGTCAGCGACTTGTTCGTAAAGTGCGGCGGAACTGGGTTCGTCAGCCATGGGAAGAAAATGTAAATCGGATGGGAACTCAAACCACCACGAAAGGGATACACTTACCTGAGGCCGTGGCGTCGCTGCTGTATCAGAGCGTCCTGCGACTGCGGGGTGCGTTTTATAACAGCTTAAGGTTTCAACCCCAACGCCATTCAGTTTAGAAAGCACTTACCAGCGAGCGCTC
Organism: uncultured Verrucomicrobiales bacterium; assembly: GCA_966251085.1. Lineage (GTDB taxonomy): Bacteria > Verrucomicrobiota > Verrucomicrobiia > Chthoniobacterales > Chthoniobacteraceae > CBINJX01. The sequence continues at coordinate 2,023 of CBINJX010000308.1, read as the reverse complement.
ATTCTCGAGCTTTGCTTCTCGATCCCGGCAGGGATCTCAGCCTGTAGCCCCGGGTCGAGCGAAGCGAACACCCGGGGAGCAGAGAAAATGTAGAACCGACCCCGGAGGTGGTCGCAGCGGGCGGTCCACCTCGAGCGGAGACGCGGCTTTGAATCATCCGCGGCTCGCACATTAAAACGCTCTTGCGGAGCTGTGAACAGCCAACGCAAAAACGGCGTTCAGGTTCAAAGAACGTGAAGTCGTCGCTCATCGATCAATGTAACACATCCGATGCTTTCTAAACTCGCTTTCAGAGGGCGCGTATTCCAGATCGAGCAGGGAGCGTGGAATTAGCTCGTTGAGGTGAGGAGCGCGCCTCTCGGGAGCATTCTAGCATGTCAACGAAATTACACGAAGATCAATAGGGCTGCGCACTGCAGCCTGAGCCGGTCAACCGGCTGCAGACGCCAGGCGCTCCACCGCTTCGCGTGCTCCCATCGCCTGCGCGAGAGTCAGCGCAGTCGCACCGTCAGAGGTCCGCAGCGAGGGATCTGCTCCGTTCGCCAGCAGCAGATCGATGATCTCCACCCTGTTGAACATCGCCGCGAACATGAGGGACGTCTTTCCATCGGGCATCCGCGCATTCACCTTTGCACCGTGTTCGATCAGCAGCCGTGCGATCTCGGTATCCCCCTTGAAAGCAGCACCGGCCAGCGGGATTTGACCACGATCATTGGCCAGTTCAGGATCACCACCGTGCTGCAGCAACAGGCGCGTCATTTCACGATGGCCGTGATAGCTCGCCAGCATCAGCAGACTGTCGCCCTTGCTGTCGCGAATATTCGGAGCCAGCCCCATTTGCAGCAGCCCTGCCAGGCGCTGCGTATCCCCCGCCCGGATGAGCTGAAACAGCTCCTGAGCAAGCTCATAGGTTTCCTGGTCGATCATCGGTGGGCCTGACGGCGAAGGCTGAGGTTCTTCCGGGGACATCCCCTTTGCATAACGCCGCAGACTCACTCGGACAACGCCGGAAGCGTGGCGACAGCTTTGTCTGAGGGCTGAGGGTTGAGAATGTGCAGCCAGGTCGGAATGCGTGCAGGTAGCGGATGTAAACGGGAGCACTGACTTGCGATGCGCTCCCGGCGGCGCCCGCTATCGTCCCCCGACCGGCCGCCCACTGTCAGCATTGGCCGAAGATTGCCTCAAAGCTCGCAGGATCGGAGCGATGGTGAACCGGACTCCCCACTCAGGAGCCCCACTCGGTCCCTCTGCGTAATAGCGGATGCCAGCCTGAAACTGTACAGGCAATCGGCCAATCTTCACGATATGACTGACTTCGGCATTGATCGGCACGAGCCACTGATTGGAACTCCAATCGTAGAACGACTCGGTATTGATACCGAAGGTCGTCTGCGTCTTGGTAGTATAACTGACAAACGGCTGGACAAAGGTGGTGTTCAAGTCTTCCCGGCCCTCTTTTCCGGAGAGACTCCAGAGATGGTTGGTCAAGAGGCCGACGCTCCATGGCCCCTTTTGTTTGACCAGAGCCAGAGCGGGCCCCGCTCCCCACTGCTCGCGCCCAAGGATGTCATCCGTAGCCGTGGGATATCGTAACACCGGCCCCACGCCCCAGATCAGTCCACCGGGGCCCGGTTCTTTGGGTGTGAGAAAGAAAGTCTGCGTCGTATCAGCGAGCCCGTCCTGATGGTGATCTACCGGAAAACGTTTCCTCACCTCCCGGTTGAATTGCCGCGCTGCACTCCTCTCCACCTCATTCCGCAGGGCTGGGGGGAAAGGAGCGAGCAGATCCTCCGGTAAACCCGGAAAGCTGGGATACGGTCCCTTAAGGACATCTTCCTGTGAGATGTAGATGATAAACGTGCGGATGATCAGCCTCCAGTCCTCTCCCAGGTCAACCGGCACGGTGGGTTGGAAATTGAGCCGGTACTGCGTGCCCTGATCGAGTGGCCCCATCTTGAAATCCCAATTGTGCAGGAGCGGCACAGTGAGCAGAGGCGACAGGGGATTCTCACGCTGCTTCGCA
>CBINJX010000307.1:0-6321 GCA_966251085.1 uncultured Verrucomicrobiales bacterium | reverse complement strand
TCGGGTGATCTGAGTGTTTCTGCGCAAGAGACGACTCTCCATTACCAAGGCATCTATGTCGTCTCTCCGGGAGTCACACTTCCGAAGAAGGGTGGCCCGGCAATGGTGCGTGTGTTCGACATTGCCACAGACCAGGAGACTCTCAGCTTCCTTGCATATGAGAGCTACCGCGACAGCGTCCGCATTGCTGTAGGTGACTTCAACGGTGACGGCTTCGATGACATTGTCACGGCGACCCGCACGGGCACTGGCAACGTGCGGATATTCGACGGTGTGACCGGGGAACGAATCACGACTGTCTTCGAGGAGCTCCATCCATTCAACGGCCGAGGGAAGAAAGGAGCGTATGTCGAAGCAGGTGACGTCACAGGCGACGGGCGCGACGACCTTATCATCGGCTCTGCTCTCGGTGGCGGAACTGTGAAGATCTACGACGGCGTGACCGGCTCCCTGGTGAACGAGTACAACGCCTTCAAGAAGTCTTACCGCGGCGGTGTACGTCTCGCAGTGGCCGATCTAAACGGTGACGGCGTCCAGGACGTGATCGCCAGCCAAGGAAACTTCGGAAACCTCGTTCGTGTATTCGATGGCGATTCCTCGACGCAAATCCAGCAGATCAAGGTCGGCGGGAAGAAATACCGTGGTGGTATCTCGGTCACGGCTGGTGACGTTACCGGCGACGGAATTGCTGAGATCATCACCGGCCGGAGCGGAAAGAGCGCGCCAACAGTCGATATCTTCGATGGTGTGGACGGTACCGCACTCGGCCGCTTCGTTGCCCTTGATTCAAAATTCCGGAACGGGATTCGCGTTGCAGCCGCGGATGTGAATATCGACGGCATTGCCGAAATCATCGTTGGTGCCGGATTCAAGGGTGACAGCCGCGTGAAAATTTTCAACGGAAGCAGCGCTTCCGGCTACGAAGAGCTTCACAGCTTCACGGCATTCCCCGAATACCCGCGCCAGAGCCTGTTCGTCGCAGGGACCAGCCCTGTTCCGATCGTCGCGAGCGAGCAGCCTCAGCAACAGCCCGTGTAATTCACCTCAAACGCAGGTGTGCCGGCCATATTTGACTCTGTGTAAGTCATCCGGCACACCTCCGCCAACCCTCTGCATCGCCCAATTATCATGAGAATAACATCCAAGCCGGGGTCGCTGTTGGCCTTTGCTCTCCTTTCTGCAGGTGCACTTGCCGGGCAGGAGATTCAACCGCAGGCAGCTTCGGGGAAGGAAAAAATCGTGACGCCTCTTGTGGAGAGTGCCGAGCCGCTTGCTGCCGGTACGCTCACATTAGGAGGCAAATTCAGTGAGGATCTTTCAACCGGCTATGTCGACGCGCTCGTCCCGTTCGCCGAGGCCGGACCGGTCACCTTCTTTCTGAGCGGACGTGCTCTCACCGACAATCGCGACCAGGAGATCTATAGTATTGGTGGCGGTGTCCGGTTCCTCGTTCCCGATGCCAACGTCATTCTTGGTGGTAACATCTTCTACGACTCCATCGAAAGCCGATTCGGGAATCACTACGATCAGCTGGGCCTCGGCGTGGAGATTCTCACGCGATGGGTCGATGCTCGTTTCAATTACTACCTGCCCGATGATCAGCGGGATGTCATCGGGCGCCGCTCCACGCGCGATGTCACTACAGAAACCGGCTCCGAATTTGAGTCGGGTGGTTTCATCAACCGAAACATTGTCGAAACGGAAACGCGTCGCGATTTCGCTCGCTACGAAGCAGCTCTGGAGGGCTGGAATGCCGAAGTTGGATTTCTCATTCCCGGACTCGACCGCTACGCAGAGGTACGCATTTTCGGTGGATATTACCGCTATGAGAATCCATTCGGTGACGACCTCAAAGGTTTTCGTGGCCGTTTGGAAGCGCGCCTTCTGCCAGGCTTGATTGCCGATGTGGAATATTGGGATGACGAGGTGCTCAACGGTGGCCACTGGATGGCGGGCGCTCGCGTGAGTGTACCGTTCGATTTCGGAAATCTCGTTCACGGCCGGAATCCGTTTGAAGGAGCAGGGGAGATGTTCAGGCCCCGGTCACGTGACTTCCGTGAACGGTTGGGTGAGATGGTTATCCGGTCACACCGGATTCAGACTGTGGCATCCGGCTACGTTCCTGCAGGAAAGTCGGTTTCCAGTGATACGTCGACGGTCGCGTTGCGGCCGGCAACACCGCTTGCTCCGCTTCCTCCGCCTCCGCCACCGCGCCCTCCGGTTCCAATCGAATAGGGCCACCGGCGTTAAAGGCTAGACGGCCGCGTGAGGATTTGCCCCTCACGCGAGAATATCGTGCACCACATGTCCGTGCACATCGGTCAGCCGGAAGTCGCGGCCTGAGTAGCGGTAGGTCAGCTTCTCGTGATCGAGTCCCATCAGGTGGAGGATCGTTGCGTGCAGATCGTGAACATGCACCGGGTTCTCGGTCGCGCGCATGCCCAATTCATCCGTTTGGCCGTACGCGAATCCACGCTTCACTCCGCCTCCTGCCAGCAACATTGAAAATCCGGTGTGATGATGGTCACGCCCTTCTTTGCCCTTTTCCTGTTTCTCGGCATACGGAGTGCGCCCGAATTCACCACCCCAGATCACGAGCGTGTCATCGAGCATGCCTCGTTGTTTCAGGTCGGAAATCAAAGCCGCAGTTGCCTGGTCGCTGTCTGCACAGAGCTTCGGGTGTCGTGCGTTGTGATTGGCGTGAGTGTCCCACGGCTGATTATCGGAGCTGGTGTAGTAAACTGTAACAAAACGGACTCCAGCCTCCAGCAGGCGCCGCCCCAGCAGACAAGAGCGTGCAAACGGAGTATCGCCGTATGCGGTGCGGACATGCTCGGGTTCACGGCTGATATCGAAAGTTTCCATTGCCTCCCGCTGCATGTTGAAGGCGGTTTCCATTGCCCGAATCTGACCTTCCAGCTGTCCGTCATTGCCACGGTGCGATGCGTGGCGGCGGTTCAGTTGTGACAGCAGATCGAGCTGTTCCCTCTGCTCGGAAGTGCTCAGGCGCGGATTGCGGATATCCGAGATCAGCCTTTCCACGGTCATGTCGGATGTGATGACACTGGTCGCCTGATACTCTGCGGGCAGAAAGCTGCTACTCCACAAGGCTGGCCCCACCACGATCTTGGGTGTCGGTCGAAGAACGACGTAGCCCGGCAGGTTTTCGTTTTCCGATCCGAGGCCGTAGAGCAGCCAGGAGCCCAGCGAAGGCCGGATCGGCTGGAGATTGCCGGTGTGCATCTGGAGCAGCGCGGGCTCGTGATTCGGCACATCGGTATGCATCGACCGAATCACGCAGCAGTCATCGATCACCCGTACCAGGTTCGGTAGAGTTTCGCAGACATCGATTCCGCTCTGGCCGTGTTTGCTGAATTGAAACGGGGAGGGAATGAATCCGCTGCCATTCGATTTCTTATAGAGTTCACCGGTGGGCTGTTGGCCCTCGTATTTTGCCAGAGCCGGTTTGGGATCGAAGGTGTCCACGTGTGACGGCCCTCCGTTCATGAACAGGAAAATTACCCGCTTGGCGCGAGGGGGAAATGTGGACGCCGTACAGCCGTGGAATCGGCTCCAAGGAGTGGACTGGTGCCGAGCAGGCTTCCGAGGCCTAGCATGCCGAAGCCAGCGCACATCCGCTCGAGCATCTGCCGGCGGTTGAGGAGCCGGGGAGTTGCGAAAAACTGCGATGCAGTGTTGGGATGATCAGTCCACATAAAGAAGTTCGTTGGAGGCGAGGAGCACCTGTGCGTACTGCTCCCAGCGGGTCATGTCAGAGTCGCCCGTCCTGGACAGGAACTTCAGCGCCAATGCTGCTTCGTCTTCATCAGGTTCGCGCGCAAAGAGCATCCGGTACGCAAGGCGGATGCGGTCCATATCTGTTTCTGCGGAGCCCAGGAGACGCGAGGCAAGAGAGCCGGAATACCGCTGCATGAAGGTGCTGTTCAGTACGAACAGCTTCTGGATCGGAGTAACCGTCACCGCTCGTTTTTCGGAGTGCACATTTGCATCCGGGTAGTCCCACTGCATCAGCAGATCATTGAGCTTCAGTCGACTGATCCGCGCATACACTGTCCGACGGCGGTTGTTCGGATCATCCAACTCCTGTGACTTGCCGTGCCCTGAAACATCAAGTTCCCCTGCGGAGGCGAGAACCGCATCGCGCCATTGTTCGATCGAGAGCCGGCACCGATTCATTCGCCAGAGCAGAGCATTCTCCGGATCGATGGCCGCCTTCTCCGAATCCGTCTCGGAAACCTGCCGATATGTGGATGAAAGCACGAGTTCGCGGACGAGCGCCTTGATTGACCACCCTTGCTCCATGAACCGTACGGCGAGGTCGTCCAGCAGTTCCGGATGTGAGGGCTTCGCTCCAGACCTCCCGAAGTTGCTCGGCGTCGAAACCAGTGGGTTTCCGAAAAGCATGCTCCACACGCGATTGACGAAAACGCGCGCGGTCAGCGGATTTTCGCGGCTGGTAATCGCCACAGCGAGTTCGCGTCGGCCACTGCCATCCGTGAACGGAATCGGTTCCTCCGGTGAGAGCACCGTAAGGAAGTGCCGTGGTACCACCTCGCCTTTCCGCTGCACGTTGCCACGAATGAAGAGGTTCAGATCCTGCACTTTTCCTTCCTCCACGATATGAAGCGTGCCGGGATCCATTTCCTCCGCTTTAGTCCCGTCCTTCTGTACCTTTCCGTCGGCGGTCTTGTTGACCATCTTCGTGCTGGCAAAGACACCGGCGAGGGCATGGTAATCCCGAGCGGTGATCGGATCGAATTTATGATCGTGGCACCGCGCACATGCCACGGTGAGTCCCAGCATCGTGCGAGTGACGGTGTCCACCCGGTCCTCCCATTCGTCAGCCATCACTTCCAGCCGGCCCCGATTGTAATACTTCGGCCCTAAACCCAGGAAACCCAGCGCGGCGAGATCCGATGGCGCTGCGGAAGAATCGAGATCCGCAGCAAGCTGGAACCGCAGAAAACGATCGTACGGCAGATCCCGGTTGAAAGCGTCAATCACCCACGCGCGGTACAAATGGGCGTTTGGGTAGAAGAACTTTGTATCATTACCCACCTGATGTGCCTGGTCCTCCGCATAGCGTGCTAACGGGAGCCACATGCTCGCCATCCGCTCACCAAAAGCGGGTGAGGCCAGCAGGCGTTCGACGGCCCGCTCGTAAGCATCGGGTTCGGGATCGTGCAGAAAACGGTCCAGATCCTCGGGTGTGGGCGGAAGCCCCGTGAGGTCAAAAGTCACTCGCCGGAGTAATGTTGTGCGTGAGGCTTCTGCGGAGGGCCTGAGGTTATTCTCCTGCAGTCGGAAAAGAATGAACCGGTCCACGGGTTGTCGCAGCCAAGCCAATTCGACCGCCGCCGCGGGCGTCTTCCGTATCGGTGGCTGGAATGACCAGAATTCCCGGTCTTTCGCAGTAATGACCATTCCTTTCGCCGGAATAATCGGCTCATCCATTGATTCGGCATCCGCCGGGACGTGTGCTCCGTGATCGATCCACTTTTTCAGAGCCTGAACCTGCTCGGGTTTCAGGCGTTCCCCCTTGGGCGGCATCATCTCGTCCGGTTCTGCCGAAACCACCAACTGCAGCAACGGACTTTCGCCGCTCCTACCGGGGCGTACCGCTGGCTCACCGGAATCTCCGCCGCCAAGTATTCCGGACTTCTGATCGAGCCGGAGTCCACCTTTCTGTTTATCGGGCCCGTGACACTCGAAGCAGCGCGCCTCGAGAATCGGTTTCACCTCACGCTCAAATTGCGCAAGTGGATCTTCCGCCGCGGATGCGCGAGAAAGCGCGGCGACTAGCAGCGCTGGTGCGATAAGCGAACGGGAAAGCATAGGGGAGCAAACGGTAGTGGACGAATTTCGCTCACGATATCTCTCTATCACCTTTGTTGCCCGAAGCTTAGGTGCAGCGCGAAGAGGCAAAGGCCGGACATGATGGGGGAGAGAACACTGCAGGAACTTTGGCGACGTCTGAGTTGCTCCCAATTTGCAGTTTGAATGCATCTTCTGCTCCCGACCATACGCGGTATCTCCACAGGATCTCGTTGCTGATACCAATTCTGAGTCATCTGTGCACGGTCCTGCTTAGCTCTGAAGGTCGGCTCCGAGGGCCCGGCAGAGTGGGGCGAGCTTCCAGCTTGCCCTGAGGACGCATAGAACACAGCAGGCGTGATCCCCACCTTCTCCGGCTCGGATGCGCGTGAGCGGGAGGAGCACACGGCTACCCTGGCGGGTATGGTCGTGGTGAGGGTGCCTGCAAACGGGTGAACTGCGGGAGCTGCCTCTGAGCAAGCTGGA
>CBINJX010000306.1:0-6329 GCA_966251085.1 uncultured Verrucomicrobiales bacterium | reverse complement strand
GAGCCGGGTGACCCCACCCTCCTTTACCTTGATCCTTAAAAGTCCATGTCCAAGGTCCGGCGAGAATTGCGGTGATCGCCGCCCCACCCCAGAGCGCCGGACGGGTGAGCAGGTGCCATTTGCGGGAGAAGACTAATGCAAAAAGAGCCATTGGAGCTAAAGCCAACCCAGTCCCTTTGGTCATGATTGCAAGGCCGGCAAGGACTCCGAAAATGACGATATCGCGAGTTCGCTCACGCTCCAGAATTTGTCCAAACACGAGGGTTGCGCCGAACATGAGGAAAGCACTCAGCATTTCCGCCATCACCATCCCGTAATATTCCCGCACCAGAGGAAGGGATATCCATAGTAGTGCCCCAAGGGCAGCATACCACCCGCCCATTCTAGGACGGAGAGCCAGGAAGATCAGAAGCGCAGTAAACGAGGCGAGCACCGCAAGCAGGAGCAGCACACTGGTCCTGCTCACTCCAAAGGGCAGTGTCCAGATCGCCTGCACGCCGTAGAAAAGCGGGGGCCATGCACCGAGTCCGATGTTTGGGTAGTGCTCATTGTAGTCCTTGGCATACGCCATCGGAGAGCCGGGAAGACCGGCCGCGACATAATCTCGTATCATCAATCCCGTGACGAAATGAGTCGCCTCGTCGGGGTGCCCTCCGTACTCGCTCGAATATGCGCCTCCCAAGCGCTGCCAGAGAAAGGCTACGTCAAAAGCAACCACGAATAGGATGGCCGCGAGCAGAGTAGGACGAAACTTCAGCGAAGTACTCATGGAATAAGGGACAGTCAGGACTCACTCACCGGGCGCAAACGCGCCATGACGGCCCGGTGCTGCGAGCGCCGGCCGGGTTCAGGCACACAGAAAACCGGCTTCCACCCCTTACCCGCAAAGATGAAGTCGATACGAAGCCATGGCCCAAAAAACATCAGAGGGTTTGAGGTTCGCCCGGGAAACGTCAGTCCCAACCCACGCCCTGCTTCGGAGAATGCATCGGTCATCTGATCCGCAAAGAGGCTGTAAATGTAGCCGTGATCGGGCATGTTGAAATCACCAGCGGCAATGTAGGGAAGTTTCTCGCTGGAGATGCGCCGCGACAGGGTTTCAGCGAGTTCGATTTGCTTGGTGATCCACTCCTTATAACTGGTAACTCCGCCACTGCCCGAATCATCCTCCCCGAACATTTCGGCAAGCACACGGCCACTGAGGAAACGGTTGAGTTGTTGCCGAGGCGTGGGGAGGTGAACATTGTAGAGCGCCAGTGGTTTCCCCTGAACGAGAACCTCAAATCGAGCTGCGACTGGGCGTTTATTCCAGTTGGGCTGCTCCAGCAGGTCGGACTGCTGGATGAGATATCTGCTGATACAGACAAACTCCCCACGAGCAGCGACATGATAGTCCGGAAAACGGCGGGCGTAGTCCTTGCTCCGGGATCCTGCATCTTGCAGGAGGATGATATCCGGCTTCACCTGTCCTAGAAAGTCGACAAACTGCTGACGATTCCCCTGCCCCACGTTATGGGTGACCAGGGTGATCGTATCCGGCGCCCCCGGGCGATCTGGTGTCCATCGGAATGTCATGTAGCCGAAGAGGACCAACGCCACACATCCGAGTTGGAGCAAGAGCAATCGCCAGCGCAGAAATAGCAGACAGATCGGTGAGAGGATCAGTAGCGGCGCAAGAAAAAACCATGGCGGGGCAAACAGCCCGAGACTGAGGAGCCAATGCCGCTCCCCCCACCAGCTCAACGCCGCCAGGAGCACCGCGAGGAGCAGTGCATAGGCGAGCGTCAGAACAGTCAGGATGAGGCGAAACACGCGGGGAGAAAACGCTGGTTTGCCCTAAAGGGCAACCGGTTAGCCAGCGAGTTCTGCTTCTCTCATGCTGATCCAATCTTCTCTCGGCACACCCGTATTTGGCGCCGGATTGGACTTCGGGAGGCGACTGGGCTAGACGTTCCGCCGATGAAAACGCTTCTTTCCGTAGGGCTTGTCAGCACTCTCCTGCTCGCATCCAGTCAAGCTGAGAACCTGATCGAGAACGGCAGCTTCGAGCTTCCAAAAGTGAGCGGCCGGACGCCGGCGGCAAAGGGTGGCAATCCGTCACGCACCGACGAGAAAACCTCTTGGACTGCCCTGATCGGACCGCGCCCCGGAACGGGAAAAGGAAATCTCATCGTGGGTCTCACCGACGAGATTGCACACGAAGGAAAGCAGAGCCTTTTTGTGGATTTTGAGAAGATTACCGAAGGTGGACAGAGAGCGATGCTCGTAAGCCAGCTTCTGCCGATCCAGTCAAACAAGCCATACCGCATTTCTGCCTGGGGCCGACTGGATCGGGAACGTCCCATTGCTTTAGACGAGCGACGCCCTCACCTGGTAGTGGACGTAGAGTTTTTCGCAGCAGATCAGGAAACCCAACTCGGCAGCACCGAGTACCGCGTGCAGATGATCCCGGGCAGCATCGTTCCGGGAATGGGAACTCGACTCCTCTTCACTGCGGGTAAATGGAACGAATACTTCACCGAGGTGAAATCGCCGACCGATTCGGCATTCATGAAGGTTACCTTCAACTTTCAGGTACCAAAGGAACCGGGGGAGACAGATGGCATCTTGTACCTCGACAGTGCGGCCGTACAGGGAGAACGAGGCACCACGCCTCTAACAGACACGGAAAGCACCGATGATGAGGATGCAGAAGAGCCTACAAGCGAGGCCAAGCCCGCAGCTCCTACGCCGGCTAAAGGAAAGTAAGCATTCACAACTACAATCTCAGCCTGGAGGGCGATGCATGCTGAACGGCGTGCATCGTCCTTTTTGTTTGTGCTTATGACCAACCAGACTTTCGTCGACGGCCTGACTACCGCGACTGGCGGGTGCGTTCCTTTAGCACATCGAGGGCGGAGTCCCAGAAACACGCCTTACCAGAACGCGACGATTGATACCCGGTTCGTTTGTCTATGCGATCCATTTTCCGCATTCGGACAATAGAGTCGCCCGCCGTTTCAATGAGCATCTCCCGAGAGGACGAGCAAAATAAAAAGGGCCGAGCTTTTGGCTCGGCCCTTGTGAGTCTTCTTACGCTAAAACGTTAGAAGTTGCGAACATCGGTTTCCGGATCGACGAGAACTGCCAGGTCGATGCTGTTTCCGTTCTCGAAGCGGTCAGGATTTGTCCCTTCGAGTGCCGCTTTGATGGCTTCCTCGACCTGCGTCTGAAGGCCTTGATCCTTACCTGCGATCGCCTTGAGGTTCTTGGCGCTATAGAGGAAGCTAAGATCAAGCGATCCGAACTTTGTCGAAGTCTTGAGCGTGTACGCTACGCTAGCAGCGACATCAGCCCAAAGGTTACGAGTGTCATCGCCATTGATTGCAGGCGTCGTAACAGCCGTAACGATTTCTTTCAGGCTCTTATTCTTCGTCTTAGTGCCGGAAATGGCACTCTTGATGATACCGACAACGGTCTTCTCCAACTTCTTCTCAACGAGCTTCGGGTTGTTGAGAATGCCACCGACAACATAAGCCGCGACCTCAGCAATTTCATCAACACGGTTGTCTGCGCTGAGTTTACCAGCTGCCAGTTCAGCAGACGAAGCAGGCTTTGCGATGATTGCCTGAACGAGCGTCTTGGTCAGACCATTCGCAACAGTGTACTTGGTGGCATTGGCACCAGCCTGAGCAGCTAGGTAAGCACCAACTGCGGAGATCTGCTCAATGTCAGCAACGGCGGCTACAGCCTTGGCGTAGCCAGACATTCCCTTGATGACTGTAGTCTTAACCGTCGAGTTCGTGCTGTTCAGGAGCGACTCAGTGATCGCGCCAGCGTCCTCAGCCTTGGAAGCCACAAGACCTGCGACTGCCTTACTGATTTGGCTCTGCTTCTTGACCGATGCGAGAGCGACACCAACCTTCTCTGCAAATGTCGCGGGATCAGTGATCTGAGCACCGACCTCACGGGAAATTTCAACCACTGCACCAACAACCTTCTTGTCGGAGAGTGCGGATTCCACGAGAGCCGTTTTCAGGGCGTCAGTTCCGAGTTCGGCTGCGCGGCCAGCGAGAATTGCGGCAGCGGCAGTCTTGCTCTTCTTGGCAGCAGCTGCGGCAGCGACTGCGTCGCTGTCCGAACCGAGCGCTACAGCGGCAAACGGAGCGATTTCAGACGGCCGGGCCGTTTTACCAGAAGCTGCAGCTGTTGCCGCATCTCCGATCAACTTCGCATCGAGCGTTCCAAGAGCAGCGAGAGCGCCCGCTGCAATCTCGTCACCTGCAAAGCCGTTAACAGCAGCGTCTGTCTTCAGCGCCTCAGCCAGCAGTACAGCCAACTTGAACTTCTTAACATCTTTGTTATCAGTGGCGACCTGCTGAACAGCGGTCTGAAGCTCAAGCGGTGTTGCGTTGGTTGTGTTTGTTCCCGCAGCAGTGAGGGCTGCCTCAAGTGCGGTAAGCTCCTTGGATTTTTTCGCCGCTTCAGCAGACCCTGTGCTGAACATGAGAGCGGCCGCAGCCACCGCGCTGAACCCAACAGCGCTGATGCGCTTGCTGAGCACGCTCGGTTTCCGGTTCGTGGATGTGGTGAGGTGAATCATGGTTCGGAGAGTATGTTCTGTTAGAGGGATCGCGGCCACAGTGCTTACTTGGGGGAAGGTAGCAAGGAGTTTTTTATGAACTTTTTGTGCCGTTTCTAATAACCTGACTACCGGTCCTGGAACTGAGGATCGAGAACCGTTCCCCGGATAATGGAAGAGAGATCTTTTTGTGCAAGACTTTTCGCCTTCTGAAGCTGCTCTTCTGCCTCCGCTTCCCTCCCAAGCTGTGCCAGGTGCCTGGCATAGTAGGCGTAAACGTCGGCAAGGTTGGGATCGAGCTGGATTGCAGCACGGTAAGCATCGCCAGCTTCCTTGAAACGCCCGAGCTCATCCAGTGCCTGCCCCATGCGCACGAGCATGTGCGAATCGTATGGAAAAATCTCCAATCCTTTCCGGTAGGTTTCCACCGCGTCTTCCAGGTAAGGCTTCTTCGCAAAGGCTCCCGGCGTGATCCACGCCAGGCCGCGATAGGCAGCTCCGAGCTGGAAATACAGCTCCGGATTTCCTTTTTCGTATTCCAAGGTCTTCTGCCCGAGTTCCACCGCCTCGGCGAATTTCTGATCCCGCACAGCCACGCGCGTTTTTTCCGCCCAATATTCTCCCGGGAACTTCGCCGCTCCTGCCACCAGAACCCACACGCCGAGCACCGGTAAAGCCCACCGAAGCCCCCCGGTCAGCTTCGCCACTCCTGCTCCAGGTTGGGGCCGGGCGGGACTGATCAGGACCCCGAAGATAAAGGCGAAGATTAGTGCATGCCCTGGGATGTGCAGGTTGAAATCCATCACCGAGTGCACCAGATAGGCGGCAACGGCAGAGATCGCACCGATGTGTAGGGCCAGTGAGTCACTTCGTGCGGGTTCGTAGATGGCGACATCGCGCAGCTCGGTTCCCACCACCCATCTGAATCCACGCAGTCCACTCTGGATGTGGAAGAATAGGAAGATGGCCATGCCCACTGCCCCGACCAGACCGTACTCTGCCAGAAGCTCGAGGTAGTCGCTATGGGCGTGAATGGGATCTGCCTGAATCGCAGGCCTCCGATAGAGACGTCCGTAATAGAGATGCGATCCCGCTCCCGTTCCCCAGACAGGCGCCGCCTGAAACTGATCAAGCGCCGCTTGCCAGTTGTAGATGCGGACATCTTTCGCAGCATTCGGATCGAACTGCTGCCAGAGAAGATTGATCCGGTGCTGAAGCATCGGACTCTTACTCATGGCCGTCAGGCCTCCGCCCACAGCGAGCAAGACGACACCCACTGTGGCCACGAGCGCAAGGCGGAAGCGCTCCGGACGAAGCTTGCGCACTGCATAAAGACTCAGGGCAGCGAAAGCGATGAACGACCCTGCCACACTCAGATACCCGCCGCGACTGCCGGTGATCGCAACACCGACGTAGCAGAGTACCGCGATGTATCCGACCAGGATGCGCGCCCAGGTTTTCCACGCGCTCCAGAGAGCGAAGCTCAGGGCAAATATACCAACTGCCTCGAGATACCCCGCGAGGTGAATCGAACTGATGAGGCTTCCGCTCGCCCGCCGACTGGGCATCCCCCCCTTGAGAAATCCGAATGGCATCCAGTTATCGCCGACACTGAACTGCCGCAACCCGAAGAACACCTCCACGACCGCGAGCGCAAACAACGCCCATAACACGATGGACCGCGAACGGGCATCGGTGAGGTAAAAAGCCGTGAGGAAATAAACCACCAGGCATCCGAGCACCATGTAGAAATCCCCCCACCCGAGAT
>CBINJX010000305.1:0-6330 GCA_966251085.1 uncultured Verrucomicrobiales bacterium | reverse complement strand
GCGCTCGGGTCGATATGGAGATCCTCGAAATTGAGGCGCAATCCGGTGGGTTCCTCATCCACCGGGAACATCTCCGTTTTGACCAGGTCGATGCTCTTCCGCATTTCGGGCTTGTTCACCGAATAAGTCATCGCGGTTTCCTCCGTGATCCGGCCATCACGGAAGGCACTAATGAGGGAGCGTTCAAATGTATGCCATCCCATCGGCTCAGATGCGGTGATGATATCGTGGAAATCGCGCACCTCGTTTTCGCCGAGTAGGATCGCCTCACGGGAGCGGAGATTGGAGCCCATGATCTCGGTGGCGCAGTAGCGTCCCCCACCCTTCTTCGGCACGAGTCGCTGGGAGACGATCCAGCGCACGGTCTCGGCGAGGCGGTGACGAATCTGCTCTTCCTCGTCCTGGGTGAAGAAACCGAGGATACGCTTGAGGGAGGCTGAGGCGCTGATGGTGTGCAGCGTGGCAAGCACGAGATGACCAGTCTCAGAGGCAGTCAGGGCGATCTCCATGGTCTCTCGATCACGGATTTCACCGACGAGGATCACCTTGGGTGCCTGACGCAGTGCGGCGCGGAGTCCTGTGGCAAAGTCGGAGAAATCTTTGCCGAGTTCACGCTGACTGAATGTCGAGCGAACGTGAGGATGCAGGTATTCGATCGGGTCCTCGAGCGTGACGACGTGAACGTCCTCGCTGGCATTCAACTCGTGGAGCATCGCTGCAAGAGTGGTGGTTTTACCGTTTCCGGTCGCACCCGTGACAAAGATCAGCCCGTTCTTTTCCTTCACCGCCTGCTTCAACACGACCGGTAGCTTCAGCTGATCCACCGTCGGGATCTGCGTGTTGAGTTTGCGCATCACGATGGCGTGATGACCGTTCTGCTTGAAAATATTTACGCGAAAGCGCGCATGCTCGCCGAGAGCATAGGAAGTATCGCATGAGCCGCTGGTGGCGAAGTCGTGATACAACCGCTCATTTCCGTTCATGATCGTCACCGCGATCTGCTCCGTCTGCGTAGGCGTGAGCATCGGGTAGCGCACATCGACCTCGACCGGGCGGAGCTTGCCATAGACTTCGATCTGGGGCGGACGATTGACGACAAAGAGCAGATCGGAGACTCCGTCTGCCGCCTGGATCATCGAGGAAATGAGCGCGTCGAGCTGTTGCTTGGACATGAGAGGGAAAGGTGCCGGGATTTTCTGAGAGAACATTTTCCGTACCAACCCCACCGCACCATTCCGGTGTGGTGACCGCAAAGATACCGGCGCGCTTCAGAAGAATGCTTCGACAAGCTTGAATACACGCGGATGGAAGGAATTCGCGCAAAATCTCAAGCAAAAAAACGTGCACTCTCATTTGCGCAACAGGCGCAACATGACAGAATTATTTATCATGCAGATCTCTAGCACTGAGCCGCACACGCAGGCTCTCCAGTGCACTCTTCAGAACTTGATGAAAGCACCTCCTATTCACCGGTCCGTAGTTGCAGCCACGCAATCAGCCTCCGCTGTGTTGGGCAACACGAACAGGGCACCAGGAGTGCGTTCACGATAGGACGTGGTGCTTTCTAGTCATGTCGTACGGCAGGACGCTGTGCGATTGGTTCACCCGTAAAGCTCGCTCCACCCACCCTCGCGGAACAACCGCGCACTTCCGGAGCACTGCTCCCCTGATCAATGAATCCAAACACTAGCCGAATCGCATCCGGCATATCGAAAACTGCGGCAGCCGGTTTCAGTCTTGTGGAAGTGACCATGGCCATTGGCATCGTCGCTTTCACTTTTGTCGCCATCTTCGGCCTCCTTCCGGTCGGTCTCGGAACCTTCCGCTCGGCGATGAACGCCTCCGTCCAGACGCAGATCGTCCAGCGCGTGGTCGCCGACGCGCAGCAGACCGATTTCGACACGCTTCTAAACAAACCTACCGAAAATCGGTACTTTGACGATGAGGGAAATGATCTCGGATACACACCGCACCCGGACGCCATCTACACGGTTCGCGTTGCCGTTGTCTCCCCGACCCCATTGCCCACAGGCACCAGCAAGAGTTCCGCTGAGGCGTCAGACAACCTGATTACCCTCCAGATTTCGATCGCCAACGATCCGGCGCGAAGAGAGGACCCGTTTGCCCCGGAGGCCAACGTCCCGGTCTCCCGGCACGCTGCGCTGATCGCTCGCAACAAGCACGGATGAAAACACCGCGAATCCACGCCTTTACCACTGTCGAGCTGATGGTGGCAACGGCTGTGATGGCTCTGCTGATGCTGATCCTATCACAGCTCGTGAATCACACTTCAGCGACGTGGCAGTACACGACGCAGAAGGTGGAGCAGTTCCGCTCCTCGCGGGATGCTTTCGAGTCCGTGACTCGCCGTCTCAGCCAGGCGACGCTGAATACGTATTGGGAATACGAGCGGGACTGTTCCGGCGCCCCGATCCGGTACGTGCGGCAGTCGGAACTCCGTTTCCTTGCCGGCGACGCCGCGACCCTGATCGGCAATGCGAGACAGTCGAGTGGCGGAAGCGATGGGACGCCGCCACACCATGTGACGCATGGTGTCTTTTTCCAGGCACCGATCGGTTTCAGCAATGACCCGGAATATGCACGGCTGAAAACTCTGCTGAACACATGGGGGTACTTTGTGGAATTTGGCAGCGATCACGCATCGCTGCCCCCGTTCCTCAAGAACTCATCCGCGCCGCCAGCTGAACGCTTTCGCTACCGGCTGATGGAGCTAATGCAGCCCGCCAACGAACTCAGCCTCTTCAGCTACACCTCCGGGAGGGGAAAATACAAAGCAGGCGAGCCAAACAGCTCGCTTTATAGCTCCTTTTCACCACCCGGGGGATTCACCGGCCGGGAATGGTTTACAGAGCCACTCTCAGTGGCAACTCCCGCACCTCGTGTCCACGTGCTCGCAGAGAACGTCATCGCCATGGTGATCCTGCCAAAGCTGGCACCGCAGGAGGATCTCACCGAAACCAAGTTGGCACCTTCGTACCGCTACGATTCCACGGAGACAAAAACGGACCCGGCGATCAATCCAAGGAACCAACTCCCGCCCGTGGTACAAGTGACCCTGGTCGCGATGGATGAGCGTTCCGCCAACCGGATCGCAATGGGCTCTACACCACCAGACTTCGGATTGGATCAGCTCTTTCAGGCCACGAAGGCGAACAGCGCCACCAACTACGAGAACGACCTGAAAACCCTCACCGACCACCTCTCGGAACAACGACTCAGCTATCGAGTCTTTACCACCAACGTCAGTATCCGCGGCGCCAAGTGGAGCCGTGATTAACCCCTTTTCCATGTTGCACGACCTATCCCCCACGCCGGCGGTGGACATCACCCTTTCGCGTGACCGGCACGCCTCACATCGCGGCGTCGCACTAATTCTGGTACTCGCATTCCTCGTAATCATCTCCGGCATAACGCTAGCCTTTTTCAGCAGCATCAGTACGGAGAACAGCGGAGCCACGGCGGCCGCGGCATCCGCCTCCGCCAAGGCGCTCTCGGATTCTGCCGTGAATGTCGTCATGGCCCAGATTACCGATGCGACCAAGGGACGTAGCGATGAGTCCGACCCTTCCAGTGTCCGGGCGTGGGCTTCCCAACCGGGAATGATCCGCACGTACACGACCGCGGGGGACCCGCTGTTTTCCTACAAGCTCTACTCCGACTCGAACATGATCGAGAAGGCATCACCGTCCGGTGCCGGAGCGGCGAATCTGGCAAACTGGAATACGCCCGACATGGAGGGCATTTATACCGACCTGAATGCCCCTGTAGTGGATGCGCAGGGTGAATTGATCTATCCGATCATGGATCCACGCGCGGAGAATGTGGTCGAGGGGTTTGCCGTCAGGGAGCGGCCCGGCTTTGACAGTTCCAAGAAGCCGTCAGCCACCAACAACGACGCGCCGATGCCCGTGAAGTGGCTCTATATGCTGGAGGATGGAACATTGGTACCACCTTCCGGTACACCGGATGAAAATGGCGGTGTGGAGATCCCCGGAGCGAGCGAGGAACCCGGGAAAAGGATCACAGGGCGCGTGGCTTTCTGGACGGATGACGAAAGTGCAAAGGTAAACATCAATACCGCATCCGAAGGTGTGTACTGGGATATTCCCCGAATCTATTCCATGGAGGATGTCGGCATGTTTGGAGGTGGCCTTACGGCAGCGCAGCCGGGCTTGGCATTGTGTCAGCCGGCGATGAATGAATATCAGCGCTATCCCGGGCATCCGGCGACCACTTCGCTCAGTCCGATCTTCCAGAATCTACTGCCAGTCCCTGCCCGGATTACCAGGGCCAACAGCGCACAAATCGACAAGTACTACGCTCTGGCGCCACGTATCGTTCCTGGTGGATCTTACAGCGGAACGACAATTCCCGCGACTTCAGGAAAGCTGATTCCTGATGCGGACCGTCTCTACGCATCGATCGATGAGCTGATGTTCCAGCCAGAAATGGGGCCTGGTGACGACGGCGTTCAGAACCGGCTGACTAACGAATCGAATACCGCGAAACCGGAATTCTTTCGGGAGACTCTCGAGAGAACGAAATTCTTCATCACTGCCAGCAGCAGCGCACCGGAAGTCACGCTCTACAACACACCACGTATCGGCATCTGGCCGGTCAATACCCTGGAGCAACGGCGCACCGCGTATGACAAACTGGCGGCATTCTGCGCGACAATCGGCGGGAAGGAGTACTTTTTCTCCCGGAGCAATCCCCGGAGCAAAACCGCTGACTACGACGGCATTCCGCGAAATCAGGTGCTCTATAAGTCGCTGCAGACCCTCACGTCGCGGCCTGTGCCTGGCTTCGGAGGAAGCTTTCTCCAGAAGTATGCACAGGATCGAGATCAGATTCTGACATCGATCTTCGACTACATCCGCTGCGTGAATCTCGCGGACACCAGTCCGGGCGCGGTGCCTTTCACACCGGTTTCAACCTTCCAGATGAGCAGGCCGGGTGGCGGTGAAGTAATCCCAATCCAGATCGGTGACACCCAAGGCTTCGGGCGCTATGATACGATCGCCGAAGCGGCCCTCCTCTTCCACGGAGTCGCCGGTCCCGCACAAGGGCAGCGAGCTACGAAGATGCGTGCGGTACTCCTCATGGAGTTCGCGTCCCCGATGCAGGGGAACGTCGGTTATCAGCCGAACCTCAAGCACCGGGTTACCGGGCTGAACCAGATCAAAATCGGGAAAAACACCACGGATATCTCCAGCGCATTCCTTCCGGTGACCGGCGTGAACTTCATCGAGGTTCCCGGCGTGCAGACGTGGCATGGCCGCGGCATCGGCGGAACAGAAGGCATGAACATGGCCTTCGTAAATCGCCATTTCGACCAGAGCCCGAATAAGCGCCTCTTTATTTCAGGAGGTATGATGAGGGGAAATTACCCCTTCTTCTCCGGGCAAGACATCGACCTAAACGGAGTCAGCACGGACTCGTTCGTGTTGTGCCCGGACGGGCCGGTAGAGATCACCGTGGAGATCATGACGGCTGACACCAATCAGGTTGTGCAGACTCTCAAGATGGAATTCCCCACGACGCGAGTGCGCATCCCGAGAATGCCGGCGGGGAATAACATTCAGTTCAACGATCGTCTCTCTGGTTTCCTCCGTGGTGGTGACTGGGATCGGTTGGTTCGCCCAGAGGATTCCATAGTGAGCCTGGAACCCGCGGGCGTCCAGGGCAACGACCCTCGTCCCGGCAACGATCCTACTGCCGGCGATATCCGCATGATCGCCGGCCGATCCACGGTGGAGAAGTACTTCTACCGTGCACACAACACCTATATGACCAACTCGTCCACGCCCGACGGAAAGTCGTATGGGATGATGTCCGCACTGGGCTTGCGATACCCGGGAGCGACCGTCGGCAAGTTGGTGCCTGTTCCCTCCTACATGAACGGCGGCGACCGGCAACCGGACGTCCCCACTCGGGTCGGCAATTTTGTTACCCGGGCAGACGGTGCACCGGGTGACTGGGATACGGGAATCGCCGCTCACAAGGACGGCGCATATATTAATAAGCCCGATGAAGGCGACGAGCAGTTCGTAAACTATCAGGGGGGACGACGCATCCCCTATATGGTAAAGGAAGACTACTTTGACGCGGCGGGCAGAACGTACTTCTCCCCCAACCGCCAGGTCCCGTCGGCTCTCATGTTCGGCTCGCTCCCGAGCGGAGTGCAGCGCTTCCAGCCGTGGCAGACGCTGCTCTTCCATCCCGCCCCGGAAGATCCCACACATCCCGGTAAAGCAACACCGCCGGACCACCTCCTCGCGGATCTCTTCTGGATGCCTGTGGTCGAAC